>CAMWJM010000001.1 GCA_947174575.1 uncultured Alistipes sp.
GCGTATGACAGGTCTTCAGCGGCTCGCTTTCCCCGACGGAATGCGGAAAATTGCGGCCGACGAATCTCGGTATCGTGAAATTTTTCTAACTTTGCACATTAAAGGCATTGGCCAAAAGTAGGGAAAAAGGATAAACATTCAAAATATGACCGACAAAATCAACGAACTTCTGCGACGGGTCGAAGAGTTCAAGCCCAAGGCCGCCGCCGAGATCGAAGAGTTCCGCATCCGCATCCTGGGCAAAAAGGGCGAGTTGACCGCCCTGATGGAGGAGTTCAAGACGGTGGCTCCCGAGCTGAAGCGCGAGCTGGGCCAGCAGCTCAACCGCCTCAAGAACGAAGCCACGTCGCGTATCAACGCCCTGCGCGAGGAGCTGCAAAATGCGGCCTCCGACGCTTCGGCGACTTCCGGCGACCTGACACGTCCCGGCACGGCCGAGGAGCTGGGTTCGCGCCACCCCATTTCGTTGGTGAAGAACCGCATCGTCGAGGTGTTCGAACGGTTGGGCTATACGGTGGCCGACGGCCCCGAGATCGAGGACGACTGGCATGTCTTTTCGGCGCTCAACTTCCCGCCCGAGCACCCGGCGCGCGACATGCAGGACACGTTCTTCGTGGAGAAAGACCCCGACATCCTGCTGCGCACCCACACCTCGTCGATCCAGGTGCGCACCATGGAGCGGCAGAAACCGCCCATCCGCGTCATCTGCCCCGGCCGCGTCTTCCGCAATGAGGCGATCTCCTACCGTGCCCACTGCATCTTCCACCAGATCGAGGGCCTCTACATCGACGAGGGCGTTTCGTTCGCCGACATGAAGCAGTCGCTGCTCTACTTCGCCAAGGAGATCTTCGGCGAGCAGACCGCCATCCGCATGCGGCCGTCGTACTTCCCCTTCACCGAGCCGTCGGCCGAGGTCGACGTGTCGTGCAACCTCTGCGGCGGCAAGGGCTGCGCCGTGTGCAAGGGCACGGGGTGGCTCGAAATCATGGGCTGCGGCATGGTCGACCCCAATGTATTGAAGGCCAACAATATCGACCCCGAGAAGTATTCGGGCTTCGCCTTCGGCATGGGTATTGAGCGTATCGCCATGCTCCTGTACGGGGTCAAGGATTTGCGACTCTATTTCGAGAACGACGTGCGTTTTCTGCACCAGTTCGACAAGGCGCTGTAAACCCGTTTTTTGCCTTTGAAACGCTCGACGGCCATATCGTGTTTGTGCGCGGCGCTCCTGGTCTCGGCTTTCGCGGCCGGAAAGGGCGTCGGGCCGGCTTCGGGGCGCAGGGATGCCGCCGCGCAGCCCATGCCGGAGTGGGCCGATTCGCTGCCGAGCGTCTATTTCTACACCGAGGGGATCAAGGCCAATGCCATTGCCGGCGATTCGGCCCAGGCGCGCGAGTGCTTCATGCAGGCCGTCCGGTGCGATTCGACTTTCGCACCCGCCTATTACGAGTTGGCCGTGGCCTGCATCGAAAGCCGGCCCGAGAGTGCCGTGGAGTTTGCCCGCCGCGCCCATGAGCTGGATACGGCCAATCTGTGGTACCACGCGCTTTACGGACAGGCACTGCTCTACTCCGAGCAGTACGATCGGGCGCTGGCCGTGTTCCGCGAGCTGCGCCGGCGCGATCCGTCGAACCCCGACAACTACCGCATTCTGGCCGCCCTTTACGAAGTGGGGCAGCAGCCTTTTTCGGCCATCGCCATGCTCGATTCGGCCGAGCTGCGGTTCGGGCGCATCCCCATGTTGAGCGCTTCGAAGCGGCGGTTGCTCGTCGCCACCCGCCAGACCGACAAGGCGATCGCCGAGGCGCGCGCACTGGTCGACGCCGTGCCCTACGAGGCCGAGCACCGCGTGGCGCTGGCCGGGCTTTACGCCCTTGCGGGCAAGGATTCGCTGGCTCTGGGCGAGTACGAACGGGCGTTGGCGATCGACTCCGCCTCGCTGTCGACGCTTGCGGCGCTGGCCGATTTCCACAACGACCGCCGCGATTTCCGCCGCATGCTCGCCGTCGTGCGCCGCATGTTCGACCTCGACGCCATGCCGCTCGACCGCAAGGTCGCCCGCTTCGAGCAGTTCACCTCCGACATGCGGTTCTACCGCGAATATTACTTCCAGCTCGACGACCTGGCTTCGGCGCTGGCGATCCGCTATCCGCGCGACAAACGCGTGGTGGAGCTTTACGCCGGGCACCTGATCGCTTCGGGCAAGCTGGAGCAGGCCCTCGCGCTCTACAAGCTCCACACCGCCGACACGCCGCCCGAGGAGGCGTATTTCCGTTCGGTGATCGACATCGAAACCTATCTCCAGCGGCCCGATTCGGTCGACCGCTATGTCGACATGGGACTGGCGCTCTTTCCCGGCAATCCGGTGTTCCACATCGCCAAGGGCAATGTGTTGAGCTACTCCAAGCACTATGCCCCCGCCGTCGAGGCCTACGAAGCGTCGCTGCGCTATGCCGATACCGATTCGTTGCGCGGCGTGATCTGGGGGCTGACGGGCGATGCCTGGCACCAGCTGGCCGAAAGCAGCGTGCCCGACGGCGAAGTGCGCCTCCCCGGCGAGCCGCACCGCGATACTCCGACCCGGCGCAAAGCGCTCAAAGCCTGCTACGGGGCATACGACCGCAGTCTGAAGTTCTGGCCCGACAATCCGCTGGTGCTCAACAACTATGCCTACTTTCTCGCGGTCGAGGGCCGCGATCTGGAGAAGGCTCTGGCCATGTCGAGCCGTGCGATCGCCCTCACCGATAACAACCCCACCTATCTCGATACCCATGCCTGGGTGCTCTTCAGGCTCGGGCGCGCCGAGGAGGCCAAGCGCGTCATGCAGCAGGCCATAGCGCTCGACAGCCGCAACAGCCCCGAGCTGCTGGTGCACTACGGCGACATCCTCGACGCCCTGGGCGAGCGGTTCATCGCCGAGACCTACTGGCGCAAGGCGCTCGAAAAAGGGTATCGGGCCGAAGCGATCGTCCGGCGCATGGAGTCCGGCAAAACCGAGCAATGATCCCGCCCATGAAACCTTACCGAAGTCTGCTGACCCTGCTGCTCGTGCTTTCGATGATTCCGGCCGTCGCCCAGAATAGCCGCAAAATCGAGGAGCAGAAGCGCGTCATCGCCTCGCTCGAAAAGAAGATCGCCGACGAGGAGCAGCAGATCGCCCGGCTCAAGAAGGGACGCGCCGCCACCGAGGAGCGCGTGCAGCGCATGGCGCGGCAGCTCGATTCCCGCACCCGGCTGCTCGACGAGACGCGTCAACAGGCGATGCTGCTGCGGCGCGAAATCGCCGGCAAGGACAGCCTCGCCGGGCGTCTTTCGGCCGACTGCGAGCGCCGCCGCCGCGAGTATGCCGCCATGGTGCGCGAAGCCTATCGCAACTACAGACATCAGAACTACATCACGTTCATCTTCTCCTCGCGCAGTTTTTCCGACATGGCGCGCAAGATCGCTGTGCTGCGCGAAGTGGCGGCCGTGCGCGAGCGTAAGTTGCAGGAGATCATGTCGCTTTCGGAGCGGGTGAAGATCGAGAAGGCCGAACTCGACGCCCGCCAGCAGGCGCTGGGCACCGTCACCAAGAAACTCGCCACGCAGAAAGCCGAACTCGAACGCAGCACGCGCGACGCCAAGCTCGAAATCCGGCGCATGTCGCAGAAAGAGAAGAGCGCCCTGCAGCGCAAGGTGGCCCAGGAGCAGCAGTTGAGCGTGGCGATCAGCGAGTTGCGCAAGCTCACCAAGGGCAACAAGACCGGCGCTTCGTTTTCGTCCAACACCTCGGGGCTGCGGCTGCCCGTGGCTTCGGGGCGCGTGAAGCGCTACAAGGGCAACATGGCCGAGATCGTCGGCCCGAAAGGGGCGCGCGTGGTCTCGATCTACGAGGGCAAGGTGGTGGAGATCAAGCGCAACCGCATCACCGACAAGTTCGACGTCTTCATCGCCCACGGCGAATACATCACCTCCTACGCCAACTTGGGGTCGGTGTGCATCGAAAAGGGGCAGAACGTAGCTAAAAATCAGGCGATCGGCACCATCGGCTCGGCGGTGGACGTGCTGACCATGCAGACCGAATACAAACTGGTGTTCGGCATCTATCCGCCCAACCCCTCGCAGAAGATGCTGGCCGAAAACTGTTTCAAGAAATAGATCGTACCGCACCCCTCGACTGCGGGGACGGATCGATGCTTATGGATCATGAGCGTACGTTATCATACCGACGATTGTACTTACCGTCTGCCCGCGAAACGGCTGACGGCGGCATGGCTCGCCGACGTGGCCCGGGCCGAGGGCTATGAACTCGGCGAGGTGAACTATATTTTCTGTTCGGCGCGCAAGCTGCTCGACATGAACCGGCAGTTTCTCGGGCACGACTACTTCACCGACGTCATCACGTTCGACTATGGCGACCGGCGCCGAACGCGCGTCGTCGCGGGCGACATCTTCATCGACGTGGAGACCGTGGCCGACAACGCCCGGCTGTACGGCACCACGCGGCTGGAAGAGATGCGGCGGGTGATCGTCCACGGCGTCTTGCATCTTTGCGGACAGAAGGATAAAACCCCCGCCGCCAATCGGCAGATGCACCGCAAGGAGGATAAATACCTCGATTTCTGGCGGCTGAAGCGCTGAAACGTTTTCGGGTCGCTCCTTTTCCTGCGTTTTTTATGAAGTCTTTGCCGATGCTCCGGGTGCTGGTGCCGTTCGTCGTCGGCATCGCTGCGGCCGAGCGGTTCGTGCTGCCGCTGTGGTTCCTCGCCGCGGCTTTTTGCGTGTGCGGCGGGCTTGCTTTGGCGTTTCGGTCGGGTGCGGCTCTGGTCGGGATGCTGGCCGCGGCCGGTTTCGGCCTCGCGCAATACCGCATGCCCGTGCGGAGCGTGCCGCTGGGGGTCGGCGGTGTGTGGGCGATCGACATCGAGGGAATTCCCGTCGACAGGGGCCGTTATTCGTCGGTCGACGGGGTGATCCGGGCGTGGCGCCCCGGTTCGGGCGATGCAGAAGCCGGACGGTGGCATGTCGCGTGCGACCGGGTGTCGTTGATGTGCGATTCGCTCGTCGACCTTGCAGGCGGCGACCGCATTTGCTGCGCCGGAACCTTGAGGCCTTTGCGGGGCGTTTCGGAGGGCTACCTGCGGGCCATGGCGCGGAGGGGATATGTCGGCTCGCTTTTTATCGGTGCGGGCGACGAGGTGCTGCGCGTGTCGGAGGGGCGGCCGAATCTGCATCTGCGGGCCGCCGCCCGACTCAAGGAGCGGTGTTCGCGGTCGGATGCCGGCGCTGTCGTCCGGGCCATGACCGTGGCCGATCGCAGCGAGCTTAAGCCCGGGTTGCGCACGGCCTATTCGCGCAGCGGCATGTCGCACCTGCTGGCCGTGTCGGGGTTGCACGTGGGGATCGTCTTCTGGTTGGTCAACTGCGCGCTGCGATGGACGACCCTGCTGCGGCGCGGCCATTTGTGGCTCGATGCGGCCGTGCTCCTCGCCGTGTGGGGCTATGTCGCCATAGCCGGATTCCCGCCCAGCGCCGTGCGGGCCGCGGTCATGGCGTCGTTGTTGCAGGGTGCGTTGGCTGCGGGGTCGGCCTATGTGGGGTTGAACGCCCTGGCTGCCGCGGCTTTCGGCATGCTGGTGTGGAATCCCGCCTGGCTCGGCGACGCGGGGTTCCGGCTCTCGTTCATCGCCGTTGCAGCTATTCTGGCCTGGGGCGTGCCGCTCTGCCGGCGCCTGCGCACCGGGTGGCGGGTCGTCGACGCGCTGGTCGATACATGGGTCGTAGGCTTTGCGGCGTCGCTCGCCACCGCGCCGCTGGTTTCCCATATCTTCGGGATCGTGCCGGTCGCGGGGCTGTTGCTCGGGCCGGTGGTCATCCCGCTGGCCGGAGTCGCGGTGTTGTCGGGATTGTTGGTGCTGCTCATGCCCGTTCCGGCCTGGGCGACGGTGTGGCGGTGGTCGGGCGAGGGTGTCGCCGAGCTGCTCGACCGCATGGCCCGGCTGGTCGCTGCGATGCCCGGCGGAGCTTTCGACTACAGGCTCTCCGAGGGTTGGACGGCGGGGTGTTATTGCCTTTTCATCGTCGTAACGGCGATCGCCTGGCGGTACGAACCGAAAAAAACCATACATTTGTCCTCATGATCGATGCTGCGGAATATCTTTTGCTGGTCAGCGACGAACTGACGCATGCCGTGGCCGCCAACCGGCATCGCGACCACCTGGAGGTGGCGCTCGACCGTCGCGTGCCGCATGCTCGTGCGGTCGCCACGCAGGTCAAGTATCTGGCCCGCGCACTCGACAAGTTGCCCGCCTATGCCGCAGCGCAGTGCATTCTGCCGCCGCGGGCTTTCGAGCAGGCGTCGAGCGAGCGGTGCGCCGTGCACAAGAGCATCGGGGGCGACAGTGTGCTCGACCTCACGTGCGGATTGGGCGTCGATGCCTGGGCGTTGAGCCGGCGGTTCCGGCGCGTGGTGACGCTCGAACGCGACGAGGGGTTGGCCCGCATCGCGCGGGAGAATTTCCGGCGCCTGAACATAGACAACGTCGAAGTGGAGGCGACCTCGGCCGAGGAGTATCTGGCGGGTTGTCGCGAGCGGTTCGACTGGGTTTATGCCGATCCCGACCGCCGTGCGGCCGACGGACGCAAGCTCGTGCGGCTGGAGGATTGCTCGCCCCGGGTGCTCGATCTGCTGCCCGCGATCCGGCGGGTCGCCGGGCGGCTGTGTCTGAAGAATTCGCCGCTTTTCGATGTCGACGAGGCGCTGCGCCTGTTCCCCGACTGCCGGGTGGAGGTCGTGTCGCTCGACGGCGAGTGCAAGGAGGTAGTGATCTGCGACGACGGCACCGGCCCCTCGGTCACCGCCACGGCTTTGGGCGATCCCGACCGCAGCTTCACCGCCCGGCCCGATGCCGCGGTGCCGCAGCCGGGGAGTTTCGATCCGGCGCGTTACGGGTGGCTCACGGTGCCCGATGCGGCGCTGCAGAAAGCCCGCCTGACCCGGCAGCATCTGGCCGGCCGGGCCGACGTGTGGAGCGACGGCGGTTTCGGCTTCTCGGTCGAGCGGCCCGAGGGGGCGATCGGCAAGGTGTGGGCCATAGAGTCGATCGAACCCTACGATCCGCGCAGCCTCAAGCGCGCCTGCAAGGGGTGCGGCGCCACGATCCTCAAGCGCGATTTCCCGTTGCCGGTCGAGGAGATCATGCGCCGCACGGGGCTGCATGCCGGCGACGATGTGCGGCTGGCATTCACGCGAATCGAGGGTCGTTTTTGGACGATCCGTTTAAAATAGTTACCTTTGTATAGCTTTTCGGAACGAGGGCGGAAGTCGAGGAAACGCATTCCCGAGGCCTCCTAAACTCCGATCCGGCGAGTATGTATTTTGTTCTTGCAGCGGTGGCTTATGAAACCGAACGAAATCGTCTCCTACTTCACCGACACGATCTTCCGGCGCGACGCCAGCGAGTGGCGCAGCCCCGTGGTGCGGTGGTGCGTGCAGCAGTACAAGCTGGTCTTCTACACGGCCCGCGGCCTCGTGGAGCACGGCACCATGATCCGCTCGGCCGCGCTGACGTTCTACACCCTCATGTCGCTGGTGCCCATTCTGGCCGTGGTGTTCGCCGTGGTCAAGGGGTTTGGGCTGGCCGACGGCCTGGTGCAGAGCCTCTATTCGCTCTTTCCGCAGAGTCCCGAGTTGATCGACTACGTCGTCGCTTTCGCCGAAAAGGCGCTGGCCCGCACGCAGGGCGGCGTGGTGGCCGTCGTGGCGCTGGTCATGCTGTTCTGGGCCGTGATCCGCGTCTTCGGGTCGATCGAAAAGGCGTTCAACAACATCTGGGAAGTCAAGGTCGAGCGCAGCATCGCCCGGCAATGGAGCGACTACATCGCCATCGTGATGATCGTGCCCGTGCTGTGGGTCATCGCCGGCGCCGTGGGCGGTTATGCCCGCGAGTGGCTGGGCTTCGGCGACGGGTGGGGCTATAAGCTGCTCTCCAAGGCCGTGTCGTTGACGGTCGTCTGGGTGATGTTCGTCTTTCTGTATATCGTCATCCCCAATGCCCGGGTGCGTTTTTCGAGCGCCCTCACGGCCGGCATCGTCGCAGGTACAGCATTCGCGCTTTTCCAGTGGGGCTACCTCTATGTGCAGCGGTGGATGACTTCGTATAATGCGATCTACGGCAGTTTCGCGGCGCTGCCTCTGCTGCTGATTTGGATGCAGACCTCGTGGCAGATCCTGCTTTTCGGCGGCGAGCTGTCGTTCGCCTACCAGAACATCGCCCGCTTCGGCGAGGAGCGCGAGTCGCTGCGCATCAGCTACGACCAGCGCCGCAAGGTGCTGCTGGCCGTGATGCTCACCGTCGTCGAGCAGTTCCGCGACCGAGGCGGCGCCACGCCGTCCGAAGTCGTCCGCGAGCGTCTGGGCCTGCCCACGCGCATCGTCAACGACGTACTCTACCAGCTCGTGCAGGCGGGGCAGCTGGTCGCCGTGCCGATGAGCGACAACGAGCGCGACATGGCCTTTATCCCGGCGCACGACATCGCGACGCTGACCCTGTGCGGCATTCTCGAAGCGGTGGAGCAGTCGGGCGAAACGCTTTTCGCCCTCGACTCCGCGCCCCAGCTGGCCCGCATCGACCGCGAGTTGGAGCGGATGAAGACTTCGACCCGCTGCTTGCCGGAAAACGGAAAAATCGTGGAACTGCTGGAAAATTCACAATGCACAATTCATAATTCACAATTGTCGGGCGCTAAAAAATTATGAATCGTGCATTGAATAGAGTTGTAATTATCGGCAGCGGCAATGTCGCCGAGGCATTAGCCCGGGCCGTGGCGGACTGCGGGTTGCAGCTGGTGCAGCTTTGGGCGCGTAACGAGGCCCGGGCGCAGGAGGTCGCCGGGGCGGTGGGGTGTCCGTGGGCGTGCCGGCCCGAACGACTGGCTGCGGCGGACCTGTATTTGCTGGCTGTCAGCGACCGGGCCGTGGCCGAAGTGGCGGCGACGCTTCCTATTCCCTGCGGGGCCGTCGTGGCCCATACGGCCGGGAGCGTGCCGCTGGAGGCGTTGCCCGCGAAGTTCGCCCGCCGGGCGGTCTTCTATCCCCTGCAAACGTTCACGCGGGGGCGGCGGGTCGAGTGGTCGGAAGTGCCGATCTTCCTCGAAACTTCGACGCCCGAGCTGCTGTCCGAGTTGGAGGCGTTCGCCCGCCGGCTTTCGCGGCAGGTCTTCGTCGCCGATTCCGGCAGGCGCGCGCAGCTGCATCTGGCGGCCGTCTTCGTCTGCAACTTCGTCAACCACATGTATGTCGTGGGCGAGCGGGTGATGAAGGGCGCGGGACTCGACTTCGAGCTGCTCAAGCCTTTGATCGCCGAGACCGCCGCCAAGGCGCTCGCCGCGGCATCGCCCGCCGCCGGGCAGACCGGCCCGGCCGTGCGGGGCGACCTGCCGACGCAGCAGCGCCACACAGCGATGCTCGACGACGAATTATTGCGAACCGTTTATTTATCTGTTAGTCGTAGCATATGGGAAACTTCAAAGAAGATATAGCCCGCACCGAAGCCTTCGTCTTCGATGTCGACGGCGTGATGACCGACGGGGGCATCGTCCCCACGGCCGAGGGCGATTTCATTCGCCGCTACAATGCCAAGGACGGCTACGCCCTGGCCTATGCGATCAAACTGGGCTACAGGGTGTGCGTCATTTCGGGCGGCCGGGGCAGGACGCTGGAGAATAGGTTGAAGATGCTCGGAATCAAGGAGTATCACCTCGACTGCATGGACAAGATCACCACCCTGCACGACTATTTCCGGCGCGAGGGTCTCGACCCGGCGCGGGTGATCTACATGGGCGACGACATCCCCGATCTGGAGTGCATGCGCGAGGTGGGGATCCCGGTGTGCCCGTCCGATGCCGCCCCGGAGGTGATCGAGGCGTCGCGCTATGTGTCGCAGTTCGCCGGGGGTGCCGGCGCCGTGCGCGACATCATCGAACAGGTGCTGCGGGCACGCGGCGACTGGGCGCGCGACTCGCAGGGCGTGACCCCCTCGACGCTGGCGGCGTCGAACTGAAACAAAAAAGGGCGATTTCCGCCCTTTTTTCATTTCGTTTTCTGTTTCTTCTTGATCCGCTCCAGGTGGTCGATCAGTTGGAGGCGGAACGCTTCGCGCCGGGCCTTCAGATCGCGGCGCCACCCTTTCCAGCGCGTGTAACGCTGGCGCTTCTCATCGTAAATATCGCTGATGGTCAGCAAAATGCCTGTTTCCTCGACGCCTCCGAAATCGGGATTCGACACCGTGTCGAACACCCGCATCGTGGGCGATAGATTCATGTAGGCGTTGATCAGCGGCGGAATGTGCTCGTTGAACTCGCGGATTTTCTGGATGAGAATGCGGTAGTTCTCCTGGTAGTTCGTGCCCGAGAACAGCTGTTCGTAGTAGGGGTCGTCCAGATCGAGCTGCAGGGGGTGTATGCCCTCCACCAGGCGGTCGCGGTCGGGGAAGTAGCGGCGCAGGAACCAGATCAGGGCGTTGCGCGCCACGGCCTGGTAGGAGGTGTACATCGTGACCTTGCCGAACAGATATTTCACTTTGGGATTCAGCACGATGAGCGCCCCCAGACCGTCCCACAGATTGTCCAGCGCATAGAGGCTCTTGGGGTTCTGCCGCGCCTGGTAGGCCGGCTGCACGAACGAGCGGCCCAGTTCGATGGTGCGGGGCAGATAGCGGCGGCGGAACTTCTCGCTGAAGCGGAAATAGTGCTCGGTCGAGAGGTGGCGCGGATGCGACGTCGTGCAGACGATGAAGCGGTAGCCGCCCACGATCTCTTCGGCCGCGGGGTCCCACACGATGAGCTGGTAGTAGCCGTCGCCGGCCAGGTCTTCTTCGTCGATGTCTGCCTCCTTGCCCGTGCCGCCGCCCGCGCCGCGGAACGCCTCCTCGCGCAGCCGCCCGATTTCGCGCATCAGCGCCGGGCATTCGGCCGCCGGGAAAATGTAGATTTCGTTCGACGCCTTGTTCGTGTCGCGCACCTTGCGCTCGGGAATCAGTTCGGCCCGCAGCAGCGCTCGGTCGACGGGCGGGAGGATCGGTTGTTCGGATTTTTGTTGCATAGCGGAACAAAAGTAGTCATTTCGGCCGTTATTGGTGCGGTGCGACGAGCGTTTTTTCCAAAAAATAGGTTTTTGTACGTATGGCTTCGGCCTGTTCGCGCAGCGATCCGAGGCTTTGCAGTTCGGCGGTGGGGATCGGATCGCCCACGACGATGCGGAAGTGCTTGCCCTGCTGCGAGAACATCTCGTCGGGCAGCCACAGCATCTCGATGTTGAACTTCACGCCCAGCCATTTGCGCACCCGGTCGACCCCATAGAAGAAGTTCGACAGGCGCCCCTCGACGAACACCGGCACGATCTGGCGGCCCGACGCGGCGGCCTTTTTCAGGAAATTGGTTTTCCATTCCAGGTCGGTCACGCGGCCTCCGATGCGGCGCGAACACAGCCCGGCCGGGAAGGTGAGGATCGGCAGATCGCCGAAGAAGGCTTCGTCGAAGCGCCGGGCGTAGTCGCTGTTCTGCGCGCCGTGCTTGTTGACCGGCACCCACAGCGGCCGCAGCGGCTCGACGTGCATCAACAGGTCGTTGACCACCACCCGGGCGTCGCCGAAGCGGTCGATGAGTTTGTCGGCCAGCATCATGCCGTCCATGCCGCCGAACGGGTGGTTGGCCACGAAGAGGTAACGCCCCGTCGGATCGAGCCGCTCCAACCCCTGGGCCGAATAGGTCACGCCCCATTCGCGGAAGCAGGCGCGGATGAACTCCTGGGGCGGCAGCTCCCAGTAGGAGGCCAGAATGTGGTTGATCTCGGCTTCGTGCACCGTGCGGCGCAGCCATTCGACCGCCGGCCGCGGAATGCGGCGGGCCAGCTTGGGGGCTTTCTGGCGGAGGACGTTTCCGATGTCGATTCGAGGCATAAACGAGTGCGGATTTACGTTGCGACTGAATTGCCGGAGATTCCGAATTTCCGGCGCAACCTGCGGCCGTCGGTCGTTCCCGTCCCGACGGATGCGATCGTCGGGCGGGTTGCGGGCCGCAGAAAAATATATCTACAAATATAGGTATTCTTTTCGAATTTTACCTAACTTTACACCCAAATAGTCTTTTGCCGTCAATCCTATGTCCGCCTATCATACACCGGTGTTGCTGGAGGAGTCCGTGGAGCTGCTCGCCGTCGATCCGCGGGGCACCTACGTCGATCTGACGTTCGGCGGAGGCGGGCATTCGCGCCGTATCCTCGCGGCGTTGGGCGAGGGGGGACGGCTGTATGCGTTCGACCAGGACAGGGATACGCGGGCGAATTGCCCCGACGACGGGCGTTTCTGCTTCGTGGAGAGCAATTTCCGTTTCCTGCGCGGGGCGCTGCGGCTGCGCGGCGTCGGCCGGGTCGACGGCATCCTGGCCGATCTGGGGGTCTCGTCGCACCATTTCGACGACCTCGGGCGCGGGTTTTCGTTCCGCGGCGAAGCTCCGTTGGACATGCGCATGAACCAGCGGGGGCGCCTGACCGCCGCCGAGGTGGTCGGCAGCTATCCGGCCGAGGAACTGACCCGCGTTTTCGGCGACTGGGGCGAGATCGAAACCCCGTGGAAAGCGGCCAACTGCGTCGTCCGCGCGCGGCAGGCGGAGCCGATCCGCACCACCGCGCAGCTGGTCGAGGCCGTGAAGCCCTGCACGCCCCGCAAGGACGAGGCGAAGTTCCTGACCCGGCTTTTCCAGGCGCTGCGCATCGAGGTCAACGGCGAGATGGAGGCTCTGAAGATGGCTTTGGAGCAGAGCCTCAAGGTGTTGAAGCCCGGCGGGCGGTTGGCGGTCATCTCCTACCATTCGCTCGAAGACCGGTTGGTCAAGAATTTCCTGCGCAGCGGCAACTTCGCGGGCGAGGTGGAGAAAGATTTCTTCGGCCGGGCGCAAACCCCGTTCGAGCCGGTGACGCGCAAGGCCGTGACCCCTTCGGCCGAGGAGCTGGCGCGCAATCCGCGGTCGCGGTCGGCCAAGCTGCGCGCAGCGGTGAAAAAGGCGGACGCGCCGCAGGGCGGGGGCGTCGGAGGCGTTCGCAGCAAGTAGGTAGAGTGTATGTACGACCACGAATTCGATACCGGCGTTTCCGAGCAGGAGACCCAGTTGCGGCAGGACGAGGAGTTCGCCCGGCGCGTGCGGCGCGAAGTGCTGCGCATGGATCGGGGCGAAGCCGAGGAGGATATTCGCGCCGATCTGGAGCGGGAGGCTCTGGAGCGCGCCGAGGTCGAGGCTCGCGAGCAGCGCGAGCGGCGGCGCAAGGCCAATGTGCTATGGCAGTTCTTTTCGGGGACGATCCTCGTGCGGGCCGGCGTGTCGCGCTACTATCCCTACATGCTCTGCGTGGCGGGCATGTTTTTTTTGAGCATCGTCGTGATGTTCACGGCTCTGCATCTGGATGTGAAATATTCGCTCCTCGACCGTGAGGTGCAGATGTTGCGCGAGCGCTCGCTCCGACTGGAGGAGGAGCGTTTCCGCCGCACGACCCATTCGGCCGTCAGCGAGCGGCTGCGCGAGCGGAACATTCCGCTCTACGACCCCCCGGCTCCGGGCGAGCGGATCGAAATTCGGTAGCGATGAAAGGGACGCGTTCGAAGATCAAAAGCGATATTCTGCTGCGGGTGAGGCTGCTGTATGTGGTCTTCATCGCGGCGGGCATGGTGGTGTCGGCCCGTCTGATCTGGGTGCAGCTCTTCAGTCGCGAGGTGGCGTTCAACGCCGAGCGTCTGGCCAGCCGCATCTTCACCGAGGAGGTCGTCCCCGCCCAGCGGGGCAGCATCCTGGCCCGCAACGGCGATCCGCTGGCCGCGTCGATCTTCCGCTATAGGGTGGCTTTCGACTTCGCGTCGGAGGGGTTGGATTCGCTCAAGGTCTACCGCGAGCAGAGCGATTCGCTCGCCGGACTGCTCGCTGCGTTTTTCAAGGACAGGTCGGCCGCCGAGTATCGGCGCATGTTCCGCGAGGAGCATGCCCGGCACTACCGCCTCGTGCGGCCGCGCGATACGACTTATGCCCGTTCCGAGGGGTGGCTTTCGCGTCTGGGCGACCGGCTGCGGGGCGAGGAGTTCATCACCCGCACCGTCTACGACACGATCCGCGACCATACGCCCGTCGACATCTTTCCGCGCGACGTCGATTTCGCCGAGTGGGAGGTGTTGCGGCGCTATCCGCTGCTCAACTGGAACATGGGCATGGTCTACCGGCTCGTGGAGAGCGACGAGCGCATCTATCCCCAGGGCGAACTGGCTCGCCGCACGATCGGCAAGCAGGGCGAGCAGGGCAACTACGGCATCGAGGACGCCTACCGCGAAGAGCTGGCGGGGCGCGACGGCAAGACCGTGCGGCAACGCATCGCCCGCGGGTTCCAGGGGCGTGTGGCCGGTGCCGGTTATCAGGAACCCGAAGACGGGCTGCATGTGGTCACCACGCTCGATCTCGATCTGCAGGAGGTGGCCGACAAGGCGCTGCGGCAGCAGCTCGCGGCCCAGAACGCCAACTGGGGCACTGCCATCGTCATGGAGACCCGCACGGGCGAAATCCTCGCCATGGCCAACCTCGGGCGCACCTCGTCCGGAACCTATGCCGAGCGCGAAAACTACGCCTTGAGCCGCAGCATGGAGCCGGGGTCGACGTTCAAGTTGGCGACCATGCTGCTGCTGCTGGACGACGCCGGGATGTCGGCCTCGACGGTCTACGACACCAACGACGGCGATCCCGTGACGATCGGCCCCGCCGAGAACATCCGCGACGATCATCGCGGCGGCAGACGCATGGATTTGCGTCGGGCCGTGGCCGTGTCGTCGAACGTCTATTTCGCTCGCGCCGTGTGGGAGCGCTATGGCATCACGGGCAAGAAGCAGCGCTACAGCGATTTCTTGCACGACAAGCTCGCTCTGGGGCAGACCGTGGGGCTGGAGCGCCTGGGCGAGCGGCCGCCGGAGATCACCTCCGACTGGAAAGTCGACGACCCCGGGGTGATGCTCGTCAAGATGTCGTACGGCTACCGCGTGCGGATGACGCCGATACAGATGATTACGTTCTACAACGCCGTGGCCAACGGCGGGCGGATGATCTCGCCCGTGCTGGTCAAGGAGTTGCGGCGCGGCTCGCGGGTCGTCGAACGCTTCGAGACCCGCACGATCCGCCGTTCGATCGGCTCGGTCGCCGCGCTGCAGGAGGTGCGGCGCGGTCTGGAGGCGGTCTGCACCGAGGGTACGGCGCGCGACTATTTCGGCGACACGCTGCGTCTGCGGGTCGCGGCCAAGACCGGTACGGCCCAGATCACCGACGCCCGCCGGCTCCAGGGGCGTTACTACCTGGGTTCGATGGTGGCGTTCTTCCCCGCCGATCACCCCCAGTTCACGGTCTTGACCGTCATCGAGACCCGGGCGCAGCCCGGCAAGACCTTCTACGGCGGGCCGCTGGCCGGGCCGGTGGTCAAGCGGCTGGTCGACTACACCTTCAACCGCTACGGGTCGCGCAATGCCCGCCCCGCGACCGGCGTTCCCGCTTGCCGGCCCCGGCAGGTGAAGGGGGGCGACATTGCCCAGATCCGGCAGGTCGCCGAGCGCTTTGCGTCGGAGGTGGTCTCCGAGCGCCGGGCGGGCTGGGGCACCGTGCGGGTCGACGAGCGGTCGAACGTGGTGGTCGAGGGTTTCGGCGAGGAGCGCAAGACCGTGCCCGACGTGCGCGGCATGGGCCTCAAGGATGCGCTGTTCCTGCTGGAGAACTACGGGCTGCGCGTGCGCTTTTCGGGCACGGGCACCGTGGTTTCGCAGAGCATCGCGCCCGACACGCCGCTGCGCAGCGGGACGACGATTCGAATAGTTTTGGAATAGATCGATAGTATGATGAAACATCTTTCGCGATTGATCGGAAATACGCCGGTGCTCCGCATGGAGGGGGCCGGCGATGCGGAGATCGGGTCGCTGACCTACGACTCGCGGGCCGTGGTGCCGGGCGCCTGCTTCTTCGCCGTGCCGGGTACGCGCTGCGACGGCCACGACTTCATCCCTGCGGCGGTGGAGAAGGGGGCTGCGGCGATCGTGTGCCGGCAGTTGCCCGACGTGCTGGCGCCCGGCGTGGCCTATGTCGCGGTCGACGATCCCGCTGGAGCCATGGCCGACATGGCCGCGGCGTTCTACGACCACCCGAGCCGCGAACTGCGGTTGGTGGGCGTCACGGGCACCAACGGCAAGACCACGACCGCCACGCTGCTCTACGATCTGGTGCGGGCTTTGGGCCGCAAGGCGGGGTTGATCTCCACGGTCGTCTACAAAATCGACGACCGCACCGTCGAGGCCACCCACACCACGCCCGACCCGATCCGGCTCAACGCCATGATGCGCGAAATGGTCGACGCCGGGTGCGAGTATTGTTTCATGGAGTGCTCGTCGCATGCGATCGTGCAGGAGCGCATCCGGGGGCTGCGGTTTGCGGGCGGTCTGTTCTCCAACATCACCCACGATCATTTGGACTATCATAAGACCTTTGCAGCTTATATCAAGGCCAAGCAGCTCTTTTTCGACGCCCTGCCGGCCGATGCTTTCGCGCTCACCAACATCGACGACCGCAACGGCCGCGTCATGGTGCAGAACACGGCGGCGCAGGTCGGAACCTATTCGCTGCGGTCGATGGCCGACTTCCGCTGCCGGATCGTCGAGCAGCACCTCGACGGGATGCTGCTGCGCATCGACGGCGACGAAGTGTGGGTGGCGCTGCCCGGGCGATTCAACGCCTACAACCTGCTTGCGGTCTATGGCGCCGCCTGCCTGTTGGGTTTCGATCGGGCCGAGGTGCTGCGCGTGTTGAGCGCTCTGCACTCGGTGGCCGGCCGTTTCGAAATCGTGCGTGCGGCCGACGGTACGACGGCAGTGGTCGATTATGCCCACACGCCCGATGCCCTCGAAAACGTGATCCGCACCATCGAGGAGATCCGCACGCCCGCGCAGCAGCTCATCGTGGTGTGCGGGTGCGGCGGCGACCGCGACCGCACCAAGCGTCCCGAAATGGCGGCGATCGCTGCGAAATATGCCTCTGCGGCGATCTTCACGTCGGACAATCCGCGTCACGAGTCGCCCGACGCGATCCTCGACGAGATGATGGCCGGCCTCGACCCGGCGGCCCGCTGCTTGCGCATGGTCGATCGTGCCGAGGCCATTCGTGCCGCCGCGATGCTGGCCAAGCCCGGCGACATCGTGCTCGTGGCGGGCAAGGGGCACGAGGACTACCAGATCGTCGGCGACGAAAAACGTCATTTCGACGACCGCGAAGAGGTGAAAAAAGCGTTGGAAACGATTCACAATTCATAAATCACTATCGAATTTTCATATACTCTATGTTTTACTCTCTTTTCCGTTTTCTCGACCGGGCCTACAACGTTCCCGGTTCGGGCATGTTCCAGTACATTTCGTTCCGCGCCGCCGGGGCGATCATCGTGTCGCTGTTGATCGCCGTGATCTTCGGCCGGTCGATCATCGATTTTCTGCGGCGCAAGCAGATCGGCGAGGACATCCGCGATCTGGGTCTCGACGGGCAGCTCGAAAAGCGCGGCACCCCCACCATGGGCGGCGTCATCATCCTGCTGGCGATCCTCGTGCCGATGCTGCTGTTCGGGCGTCTGGACAACATCTACGTGCAGCTGATGCTCGTGTCGACCGTGTGGCTGGGTTTCATCGGCGGGCTGGACGACTATATCAAGGTCTTCCGCCACCGCAAGGAGGGCCTCAAAGGGAAATTCAAGGTCGTGGGGCAAGTGGGCCTCGGCATCATCGTGGGCACCGCCATGTGGCTCTCGCCCGACATCGTCGTGCGCGAGAAGGTCACGCAGCCCGTGGAGACGGTATTCGTCAATCCCGACGGCTCGACCGAGCAGAGCATTCAGCTGCGTTTTCTCATCAGCTCCGAGGCGGTGAAGACCACCAGAACGACCATTCCGTTCTTCAAGAACAATTCGTTCGACTACGGGTGGCTCACCGGCGGCCGCGAGGCGGCGACCTGGCTGCTCTATGTGCTGGTGGCGATCTTCGTGGTGACGGCCGTGTCCAACGGCGCCAATCTCACCGACGGTCTCGACGGTCTGGCCACGGGCGTCTCGGTGCCGATAGTCGTGGTGCTGGGCATCCTGGCCTATCTGTCGGGACACATCGTCTATGCCGACTACCTCAACATCATGTTCATTCCCCACAGCGGCGAGCTGGTGGTCTTCGCCGCGGCCATGGTCGGGGCGCTGGTGGGTTTCCTGTGGTACAACTCGTTCCCCGCGCAGATCTTCATGGGCGACACGGGGTCGCTGTCGATCGGCGGCATCATCGCCGTCTTCGCGCTGTGCATCCGCAAGGAACTGCTGTTGCCGCTGCTGTGCGGCGTCTTCCTGGTGGAGAGCTGCTCGGTGATGCTGCAGGTCGGCTGGTTCAAGTATACGAAGCGCAAGTATGGCGAGGGGCGCCGCATCCTGCTGATGTCGCCCATGCATCACCACTACCAACTCAAGGGCCAGTTCGAAACCAAGATCGTCCTCCGCTTCTGGATCATCTCGCTGCTGCTGGCCGCCATGACATTGGTGACGTTGAAGATACGCTGACGGGCGAAAGATAAATGCACAATGCACAATTCATAATTCACAATTAAAGGTCGCGTGTAGCGTGTAGTTTATCTTTGTTTCGCTATAAATTTCGAGTATGAAAAATATCGTCGTATTGGGCGGCGGCATCAGCGGCTACGGTTCCGCGATCCTCGCCAGGAAGCAGGGTTTCGGGGTCTTCCTCTCCGACATGGGGCGCATCGCCGAGCGTTACAAGCAGAAACTCGACGAGTGGCAGGTGCCCTACGAGGAGGGCGGACACAGCGAGGAGCGCATCCTCGCCGCCACGGAGGTCGTCAAGTCGCCCGGCATTCCCGAGACGGCGCCCATCGTGCGGAAAATCCGCGAGGCGGGCATTCCCGTTATCTCCGAGATCGAGTTCGCCGGTCGTTATATGGGCAAGGCCCGCTGCATCTGCATTACCGGGTCGAACGGTAAGACGACCACCACGTCGCTCATCTACAAGATCATGCGCGATGCGGGGCTGAACGTCGCTCTGGGCGGCAACATCGGCGAGAGCTTCGCCTACTCGGTCGCTACGGGCAGCTACGACTGGTATGTGCTGGAGTTGAGTTCGTTCCAGCTCGACGGCATGTACCGCTTCCGTGCCCATATCGGCGTGTTGATGAACATCACGCCCGACCACCTCGACCGCTACGACCATTGTTTCCAGAACTACGTCGATTCGAAGATGCGCATCACGCAGAACCAGACTTCGCGCGATTTCTTCGTCTATTCGGGCGACGACGAGACCATCTGGCAGCAGCTCCCCAAGTACGACCTGCGCATGCGGCAGCTGCCTTTCGCGGCGCGCAACGCCGTGGCGAGCGGTGCCGGCGACGCGTTCCTGTGCGACGGCAAATTTACTGCGACGGTCGGCAAGAGTTCGGTCGAAGTCGACATGGCCAAAATGCGGATCGGAGGTCTCCACAACGCCTACAACGCCATGGCCGCAGCTTTGGCGACGCTGGCGGCGGGCGTGGCCCCGGCGAAAATCCGCCGCTCGCTCTATGACTTCGCGCCCGTCGAACATCGCCTCGAACCCGTCGCCGAGAAAGGGGGCGTGCTGTGGATCAACGACTCCAAGGCCACCAACGTCGACTCGGTGTGGTATGCGCTCGAAAGCATGAAGTGCCCGCTGGTGTGGATCGCCGGCGGCACCGACAAGGGCAACGACTACGGTCCGCTGAAAGAGTTCGCGCGGCAGAAAGTGCATACGTTGGTGTGCATGGGGCTGGACAACGCCAAGCTGGTGCGCGAATTTACGGGCATTGTCCCTGAAATCGTCTCCACCGATTCGCTCGACGCGGCGATGACGGCGGCGGCCGCCGCCGCCCGCCCCGGCGACGCGGTGCTGCTGTCGCCCGCCTGCGCGTCGTTCGACCTGTTCAAGAACTACGAACAGCGGGGCGAGCTGTTCAAGGAGTGGGTAACGAACAATTGAAAATTCATAATTCACAATTCATAATTGGTGTTCCCGTTTAATTGTGCATTGTGAATTCTAAATTGTGAATTTATGAATAACGCTGCCGAGCTGCCCAAGCGGCATCTTTTCACCGGCGACCGCGTGCTGTGGATTATCGTCGCCACGCTGGCGGTGATCTCGGTGCTGGTGGTCTATTCGTCGACCGCCAAAATGGCCTACGACGCCCACATGGTGCGCACGACGACCCATTTTCTGCAGCAGCAGCTGTTGATTCTGATCGTCGGCCTGGCCGTGATGCTCGTCGTGCAGAAGATCGACTGCCGCATCTACGGGGTCTTCGCCAAGCCGATCTACATCCTCTCGGTGCTCGCTACGGTCGCCGTCTATTTCGTGGGTTCGACCGTCAACGGCGCAGCCCGCTGGATCCCGATCGGCGGCTTCCAGTTCCAGCCCTCCGAGGCGCTGAAAGTGGCTACGGTGCTCTTTCTCGCGCAGCAGCTGGCGGGCCGGCAGCCCCGCATCGACAAAATTCTGATCCTGCCGTCGTGGCGGTTCTGGACGTGGAACCGACCCGAGCAGCGGCGCATCTGGAGCGAGGGCACGCGGCCCATTCTGCTGCCGATGCTCGTGTCGTGTCTGGTGATCTTCCCGGCCCATTTCTCGTCGGCCATGCTGGTGTTTCTGGCGTCGTGGGTGATGATGTTGATCGCGCGCGTGAGGTTCGGCGAGTTGATAAAGCTCCTGGGGGTGACGCTGGTGGTGGTGGCGGTGGTTATGACTTTCAGCCTGGGACGCAGCGAGACCGCCGAGGGACGCGTGTCGACATGGGTGGACTATTGGACGCAACCCCAGACCGAGAAACCTATCGAACAGCTCACCGATTCCGAGCGTTCGATGATCGCCATCCATAACGGCGGCATCCTGGGTCAGGGCGCCGGCCAAAGCGCCATGCGGGTGGAGATGATCCACCCCGAGAGCGACTATGCCTTCGCCTTTTTCGTCGAGGAGTACGGTTTGCTGCTGGCCGTGGTGCTGCTGATGCTCTATCTGTGGATTTTCTTCCGCGCGATCGAGATTTTCCGCCGCTGCGGCACGGCGTTCCCGGGGTTGCTGGTGCTGGGTCTGGCGCTGCAGATCACCTGTCAGGCGCTGCTGCACATCATGGTGACGGTCAACCTCATCCCCGAGACCGGGCAAACGCTGCCCCTCATTTCGCGCGGCGGCTCGTCGGTGCTCTTCACCGCCGTAGCTCTGGGCATGATTCTGAGCGTGAGCCGCCAGAACGAGGAGCAGTCGCACGTCAAACCCAAGGCGGAAACACTCTACGGGAATTGAAAATTCATAATTCACAATTCATAATTATTGTTTTCAGTCTTTAATTGTGCATTGTGAATTCTAAATTATGAATTGTTTATGGATGCCGTTCGTTTGGACAAATACTTGTGGGCCGTGCGGGTGTTCAAGACCCGCAGCGATGCGGCCGATGCCATCCGCAACAACAAGGTCACGGTCGACGGAGCCTATGCCAAGCCGTCGCGCGAGGTGAAGATCGGCGACCGCATCGAGGTGCGGCGTCGGCAGGTGACCTATTCGTACAAGGTGCTCGATCTGGTTTCGAGCCGCCAGCCCGCCAAGAACGTTCCCGACTACTGCCTCGACATCACGCCCCAGGAGGAGCTGGACAAGCTCGATATGCCGCGCGAAACGATCTTCGTCTTCCGCGACCGCGGCACGGGGCGCCCCACCAAGAAGGAGCGCCGCGACCTCGATTCGCTCATGGACGGCATCTATTACGACGACGAGGAGTAGCATCTGGCTGGCCATGCCCCTGTCCGAGACGCTGACCCTGCTGTCGATAGGACTCTATCGTCGATGCAGACAACTGCGGTGAGTACGAAAAAAGCGATCGCCGTTACGCGATCGCTCGATTCAAAGATTTTTCAGCGCTTCCCGCTCCTTTTTCGGCAGGGAGGCTACGACCGAATCGTATGACTGCCGGACAAGCTCCCGAATCATATCGTCTGGCACGTCCTTGTCGAAATGGAGGCTGATCCAATGCCGCTTGTTCATGTGGTAGCCGGGTGTCGCGCCGTCGTACTGCGCCTGCAGCTCGCCGATGCGATCCGGATCGCACTTGATGCAGCAGAAGTCGAAAACATCGATGTTCACGAAGCAGAACCACTTGCCCGCCACTTCGAAAACCAGCACGTTGCGGTCGTACTCGGAAGCTACCTTTCCGAACGGCATCTTTTCGCTTGCGCCCTCGAACGAAAGACACCACTCCCGGAACTCCTCGATGTTCATCACTTCTTATTATAGAGGTTCATCGTGCGCTCTACGCCTATCGTGGCGAATGAGAGGATCGCCTCGCCGAAGATTTCGAGCCGCTCGGGCAACGCTTCGCGCTCTTCGGACGTCCACTCGCCCAGCACATAGTCGATCTGGTGGCCGCGCGGGAAATCGCCGCCCACGCCGAAACGCATACGGGCGAACTCCTCGCTGCCTAAAAGCTCGGCGATGTTCTTGAGGCCGTTGTGGCCTCCGGCGCTGCCCTTCTGACGCATCCTCAACGTGCCGAACGGCAGGGCGATGTCGTCGGAGACGACCAGCAGGTTCTCGCGCGGAATCTTCTCCGCATCGAGCCAGTAGCGCACGGCCTTGCCCGAGAGATTCATGTAGGTCGAGGGCTTCAGCAGCAGCAGGGTGCGGCCCCTGGCTCTTATAAACATCTGACGCTGCCGACGCCTAGTCGAGTGTAGATCTAGGTGGTCGCCGTATCATTAA
>CAMWJM010000002.1 GCA_947174575.1 uncultured Alistipes sp.
ATCCGCAACCCGAATGGTTCTACGACCTCTGCGACGAACTGGGCCTCTATGTCGTCGACCGGGCGAACATCCATGCCCCCGAGCACCGCACCGACCGCCGCGTGGGCGGCACGCCCTCGAACGATCCGGCGCTCGTCGACCGCTATCTGGAGCGCGTGCAGACGATGTACTACCGTTCGCGCAACCACACCTGCGTGGCGGCCTATGCGCTGGGCGGCGAAGCGGGCAACGGCTACTGCCTCTACAAGGCCTACCAGTGGCTCAAATCGGTGGAGCGCAACCGCCCGATCCTCTGCGTCGACGCCGACGGCGAATGGAACAGCGACTTATAGCAAACAAAGCCCCGAACGATGCCGGAGCCGTCAGCGAGAAACGGACTAAAAGCGTCCGGCGGAGGGGACGATCTGCTCGCAGATCCGCGAAGTCGCCCGCAGCCAGCGTTAGTCCGTTTCGGAGCAGGCGACGGTGATCGTCGGGCGGTTTCGGCTCCGCCTTTTGCCATCAAAAGGCGGGAAAGAGAAAAGCGATTCATTTGGAAATGACTCTTGAGTTGATCGTCATAGGCAAAACCGACTCTAAAGAGGTCGCCGCGCTGGTGGAGACCTACGCCCGGCGTGTGAACCGCTATTGCAAGTTCACCCTCACGGTGTTGCCCGACGTGCGCGACACGCGCAAGCTCACGCCCCGCCAGCAGGCCGCGGCCGAGGGGGCGGCGATCCTGCGGCAGCTCGCCGAGGGCGACTTCGTGGCACTGCTGGACGAGCGGGGCGAGGAGATGCGCTCGGTGGAGTTCGCCTACTGGGTGCAGAAACGCATGAACAGCGGCGTGAAGCGCCTGGCGATGGTCATCGGCGGCCCCTACGGCTTCTCCGACGAGGTGTATGCCCGGGCCGATGCGCGGCTGTCGCTCTCGCGCATGACTTTCTCGCATCAGATCGTGCGGGCGATCTTCGCCGAACAGATCTACCGGGCATTCACGATACTCAACAACGAACCCTATCACCACGAATAGACCGACAGGATGCGACTCTTCAGATCGACGACATCTCTGCTGCTGCTCATGGCGGCCTTTCGTGCGGCGGGTGCGGTTCCTGCAGGCGCGGAGCGGGTCGAGGCCGACACGACCATCGTCGTGGACAAGGTGCAGGTGACGGCGATCAAGCAGGGAACGGTGCTGCGCGCGCAGCCCGTGGCGTCGACCATCGCGGGCCGCCGGACGATCGAACGCGAACGCATCGAAGCCCCCAAGCAGCTGGCCCGCCGGGTGCCCAACCTCCACATGCCCGACTACGGGTCGCGCATGACCTCGTCGATCTATGTGCGCGGGTTGGGGGCGCGCATCGACCAGCCGGTCATGGGCATGAACGTCGACAACGTGCCGGTGATGAACAAGGACTGCTACGACGCCGAGCTGACCGACATCGACCGCATCGAGGTGCTCCGTGGCCCCCAGTCGACGCTCTACGGCCGCAACACCATGGGCGGGGTGATGAACATCTACACCCTTTCGCCCCTCGCCTACCGGGGCACGCGGCTGCGGGCCGAATACGGCAGCGGCGACACCTGGCGCGCCTCCGCATCGACCTACCACCGCATAGGCGACGACTTCGGCGTGGCGCTGACGGGCCGCTACATGCGCTCGGCCGGCTTCTTCCGGAACCTCGCCACAGACCGGCGGTGCGACCGCGAGGAGTCGGGCGGCGGCCGCTTCAAACTCCAGTGGCGCGACAAGAAAGGGCTGCGGATCGACAACACGCTGGCCTTCTCGCTGCTCGACCAAGGCGGCTACCCCTACCGATATGTCGGCGAAGAACTCCTGCACGAAGGCCAATCCGTCATTCGCCCCGGCGAAATCCGCTACAACGACCCGGCGGGCTACTGCCGCACGACCGTGAGCGACGGAGTGACTGTGCGCTACGACGCCGGGAGCTACTCCATCTCGTCAATCGCCTCCTACCAATATTCCGACGACGCGATGACGCTCGATCAGGATTTTCTGCCCCTGTCGTACTTCACGCTCCGGCAGGCCCGCACCGAACACACGGCCACCGGCGAGCTGGTGTTCCGCTCGCGCGAGCAGGGGCGCTACCGGTGGCTCGCAGGGGCATTCGGCTTCTACCGCCACTCGACCATGCAAGCACCCGTGCGCTTCAAGCGCGACGGCATCGACAAGCTGATTCTCCAAAACGCCAATAGCAATCCGGAACTCCTTCGCTACGAAACCGACGCCCGGGAGCTGCTGCTCGCGTCGGATTTCCGCAACCCCGCCTGGGGCGCAGCGCTCTACCACGAATCGACTCTGCAGCTCGGGCGCTGGAGCCTTGCTGCCGGCATTCGTCTCGACTACGAACACACGAAGCTGCGCTATCGCAGCCGGGCCGAATTCCCCTACCGCCTCTCCGTCGAGGGCGCACCGGCCGGCACCCACACCGCTGCGATCGACGACCGCGACGCTCTGGTGCGCTCCTATCTGGAGTTTCTGCCCAAAGTCACGGCGATGTACCGCTTCGACCCGGAGCGCAACCTCTACTTCTCGGTGGCCAAAGGCTGCAAATCGGGCGGATTCAACACCCAGATCTTCTCCGACATCCTGCAGGAGAAGCTCAAGGGCCACATGCTCTCGGGCACGGACGACAGCGACCCCGGCGCCATGTCCTACGCCCCGGAGACGAGCTGGAATTTCGAGCTGGGCGGCCACTTCTCGTGCGCCGAGGGGGTGGTGCGGGGCGACTTCGCGCTGTTCTGGATCGAGTGCCGCGACCAGCAGCTCACCGTCTTCCCGCAGGGCACCTCCACGGGCCGTATGATGACCAACGCGGGACGGTCGCGCAGCCGCGGAGCCGAAGCCGCGCTGCAAATCGTACCCCGCAACAATGTGACGATCGACGCCTCCTACGGCTACACCGACGCCCGCTTCGTGCGCTACGACGACGGGCACGCCGACTATGCGGGCAACCGCATCCCCTATGCTCCGGCGCATACGTTCGCGCTGGGGGCCGAATGGTCGATCCCCACGGGCGTGGAGTGGCTGGGCGACCTCGTGCTGCGGGCGGGCGCCCACGGCGCGGGCGGCATCCGCTGGAACGAAGCCAACACGCTGCGCCAGCCGTTCTACCTCGTCGCCGACGCGTCGCTGCGGCTCGAACAACGCCGCTACGCCCTCGATTTCTGGGGCCGCAACCTGGGCGACGCACGCTACGAGGTCTTCTACTTCAAGTCCATGGGCAACGAATTCGTACAACGGGGCCTGCCCCGCACCATAGGCATCACCTTATCCATAAATATAGAACGATGATCGAACGACTCTTTCTGCTCGCTTGCGCAGCCCTCGCGCTGGGGGCCTGCGACGATCGCGACGACGCAATCCGCTTCGCCGCCGAAAACACCGAGATCGAGGACGGGCACCTCTCCGGCACGAACATCCATTTCCTCGGCACGGCGACGAGCACCTCGGCCGACGGCGCCGTATATACGGACACCGATGCCGAATTCGAATTCGCCGGTCTCGACGACTTCACCCTCTACATGCACCGCACGCGCTTCGCCGCGGCGATGCCGGCCCTCGAAATGCGGCTCTTCGCCCAGCCCTACACCCCCGGCACGGGAACGTCGCTTTCGTTCGATCTGGAGCGCGTCGTACCCGAAGTGCGGCTGCCCAACGAGGTCGGGGGAGGATATACCTACAAACCCATGGAGGCCTACGCGCTCACCGAGGTCGAGGGGGCGATCGACGGGGTGCAATGCCGCGTGAGCTTCTCGTGCGACGTACCCCGACTGGGCCTCTACCGCGTAGAATACAACGGCAAATTAGTGAAATAAAATTTTTTGAGTATGAAACCCGAATACCGACCTTTCGTCGATGAGTTGATCGGACTCTGCATCCGCGAGGACATCGGCGACGGCGACCACACGTCGCTCTCGTGCATCCCCGCCGACGAACACGGCCGCATGCGCCTGCTGTGCAAGCAGGAGGGCACGATCGCCGGCATCGAAATCGCCGAACTGGTACTGCGCCGGCTCGATCCCGACGTGAAATTCGAACAGCTGCTCCGCGACGGCGACCGCGTGAAGCCGGGCGACGTGGCGTTCTACGTCGCGGGACGCCTGCGCTCGCTGCTGCAGGCCGAACGCATCCTGCTGAACATCATGCAGCGCATGAGCGGCGTGGCGACGCAGACGGCCGTCTATGTGGCCCGCCTGGAGGGGCTGCACACCCGCGTGCTCGACACCCGCAAGACCACGCCGGGCATGCGCGTATTGGACAAGATGGCCGTGAAGATCGGCGGCGGCGAGAACCACCGCATGGGGCTGTTCGACATGATCCTACTGAAGGACAACCACATCGACTTCGCGGGCGGCATAGGCCCGGCGATCCGCGGCGCGCGCGAATACCTCGCCGCCAAGGGCAAGACGATCCCCATCGAATGCGAGGTGCGCTCGCTGGAGGACATCGACGAGGTGTTCGCCGCCGGGGGCGTCGACCGCATCATGTTCGACAACTTCACGCCCGAGCAGACGCTCCAAGCCGTGCGCAAGGTGGCCGGACGCTGCGAAACCGAATCGAGCGGCGGCATCACCCTCGACAA
Organism: uncultured Alistipes sp.; assembly: GCA_947174575.1. Classification (GTDB taxonomy): domain Bacteria; phylum Bacteroidota; class Bacteroidia; order Bacteroidales; family Rikenellaceae; genus Alistipes. Next base: position 4,587 of record CAMWJM010000002.1, read on the forward strand.
TCTGCGCCAGTATGCCGAGTGCGGCGTGGACTTCATCTCGGTGGGTGCGCTGACCCACCAAATCAAGTCGCTCGACATGTCGCTCAAGGCCTGCGAATAACCGCCCGTCATGCGAAACATCCTCCATACGCCCGCGGCGCTGCTCGTGCGCCGCATCGCGCTGGTCTACGTCGTGCTGTGGCTCTGCCGCGCGATCTTCTACCTCTCGAACGCCGCCCAAATCGGAGCGATCGGATGGGCCGAAGCGGGGGCGCTGCTGCGCGGGTCGCTGCTTTTCGACACGGCATCGGCGGTCTATGCCGACGGCATCTTCATCCTGCTGTCGCTGCTGCCACTGCCTTTCCGCTACCGGGAATGGTACGAGCGGCTCTTGTTCGTCTACTATGTCGCGGTCAACTTCCTATTGATCGTGGTCGCCAACCTGGCCGATGCGGTCTATTTCCGCTACACGCAGAAGCGTTTCACGGCCGACGAAATCTTCTTCGCCGACAACGACAACTCGCTGCTGCTGCTCGTCAGGTTCATGGGCGAGAACTGGTCGCTGCTGCTGGCAGCGGCCGCACTGCTGGCGCTGCTGGTCTGGGGCTACGGGCGCAAAACGCCCTGCCGGTCGATGCTGCGGCCGGGGTGGTGCCGCTACCTCTCGGACACGCTGCTTTTCGCGCTGGCCGCCGGGCTGTGCGTGGCCGGCATGCGGGGCGGATTCACCCGCGCCACGCGGCCGATCACCCTCTCCAACGCCACGCTCTACACCACCGAGCCGGCCAAGGCCAACCTCATCCTGAGCAATCCGTTCTGCATCCTGCGCACGATCGGCAGCGCCGGCAAGGTGCACTACCGCAAGGATTATGCGGACGACGAGCTGCCGCAGCGCTTCACCCCCGAGCACCGGCCGGACGCCGCAAAGGCCCGACCGGAAAGTCTGCGGGGTGCGCTGCAGGGGCGCAACGTGATGATCTTCATTCTGGAGAGCATGTCGGCCGAGCATTCGGCCCACCTGCGGCCCGACCTCTATGCCGATCTGCCGGAGCAGGGATTCACGCCGTTTCTCGATTCGCTGATGCGCGAGGGGCTGACTTTCCGCCGCATGTATGCCAACGGCACGCGCTCGATCCAGGCGATGCCCTCGATCCTGGGGAGCATCCCCTCGTTCAAGACGCCGTTCGTGTTGATGCCGCAGTCGCTGGGACGCAGCCGCCAACTGCCGGCCATACTGGCGGACAAGGGCTACGCGACGCTCTTTTTCTGCGGCTCGGAGCGCGGCTCGATGGGCTTCGGGGCCTATGCCCGCTCGGCGGGAATCGAGCGGCTGGTGAGCCGCGAAGACTACGAGGCGGCTCGCGGCACCGCCGATTTCGACGGCTACTGGGGCATTTGGGACGAAGAGTTCCTGCAATTCGCGGGCGAGGTGCTGACCGAAACGCCGCAACCCTTCTTCGGCACGCTCTTCACCCTTTCGGCGCACCACCCGTTCGTGGTGCCGGAGCGCTACGCGGCGACGCTGCCCGAGGGCTACACGCGCATCCACAAGGGCGTGGCCTACGACGATCGGGCTTTTCGCCGTTTCTTCGAGCGCTTCGGGCGGGAAGAGTGGTTCCGCAACACGCTGTTCGTGTTCGTCGCGGATCATGTGTCGTCGGAGAAGTTCGCGCCCGAAACCCGCGAATTCCCGGGCAGCCACCACATCGTGGGGTTCATGTACACGCCCGACGGCGCGCTGCGGGGCGAGATCGACCAGGTGACCCAGCAACTCGACCTCATGCCCACGATTCTGGGGCTTCTGGGCGACGAGGCGCCCTACTTCGCATTCGGCTGCGACGTGCTGGGCGAGCCGGAGCGCCCCCGCTGGGCCGTGAGCTACGACGGCGTTTTCCGAGCGCTGACCTCCGGGGGCACGACGACTTTCGACCATACGCAGGCGCCGGCTCCCGATGCCGATTCGCTGGAACACGCGCTGCGGGCGCTCGTGCAGCAATACTACACCCATATCGAACACCAACGCTACGTGATCGATGATTGAATTCCACCCCCTGCGGCCGGAAGACCGCCCTGCGATCGAACGCTACACGCTGACGTCCGACATCCGCAACTGCGACCTGGCGTTCGCCAACATGTACTGCTGGCAGGGGGTCTACCGCAGCGCGTGGGCCGAAGTCGAAGGGTTTCTGGTGGTGCGGTTCTACATCGACGGCGGCCCGCGAATCGGCTACATGCAGCCCGTGGGGCCGGGCGACTTCACCGGGATCGTCCCCCTGCTGGCCGACGACGCCCGGGCCTACGGCCAGCGGCTGCGGCTCGTCGGACTCACCGACGAGGGGTGCCGGGCGCTGCGCGAACGCTATCCGGGCCGCTTCGCATTCGATGCCGACCGGGCGCTGGCCGACTACATTTACGATGCCGAGGCGCTGCGCACCCTGCGGGGCAGCCGCTACCAGCCCAAGCGCAACCACTTCAACCGCTTCGCGGCCGAATATCCCGACTACCGCTACGAGGAGCTGACGCCCGAACGGTTCGCCGAGTGCATGACCCTCGAACGCGCATGGCGCCGCACCCACGAGGGGCACGCTGCGGAGCTGAACGCCGAACAGCGGGCCATGCAGCGGGCGTTCGAGCACTTCGAAGCACTCGCCCTCTACGGAGGGTGCATCTATGTGGGCGACCGGCTCGCAGCGTTCACCTATGGCTCGGCGGTCGGCGAAGACACCTTCGTGACCCATGTCGAAAAGGCCGACACGGCGTTCGAGGGGGCTTTCACGGCGATCAACAAGCTCTTCGCCGAGCATCTGCCCGAACGCTTCGGGCGCATCAACCGCGAAGAAGACCTGGGGTTGGAGGGGCTGCGCCGCGCCAAGCTCTCCTACCACCCGTCGGAGCTGCTGCTCAAATACACGGCGATCGACCTGCGCGACGACGAAAAGGAGTGCAAAGAGCTGTGGCAAAAGGCATTCGGCGACGACGACGCGTTCGTCGACCGCTTCCTGACGCGCTACTACGACCCGCGCCGCATGCTCTCCGTCCGGCGCGACGGCCGTCTGGCGGCGATGCTCCACCTGCTGCCGTTCGACAGCGACGCCGGCCCCGTGAACTACATCTACGGCGTGGCGACCGACCCCGACTTCCGCGGCCGGGGGCTGGCGTCGGAGTTGATGCGCCGGGCCGTGCAGCTGTGCGACCGGCGCGGCGAAACCGCCATGCTGATCCCCGCGCCGGAGCAGGCGTGGCTGCGCGACTTCTATGGGTGCTTCGGATTCACGGGTGCAGTGCCGGCGACGTTCGACGCAGCCGACGACTTCGACTTCGGCACGGGCGACCCCGACACCGACCGGGCCATGCTCCGGCTCCGCGACCCGGCAACGCCCCTGCCCGAACGGCTGACGTGTCATTACCGAAAATAAGAAAGGTCCGGAAGTTTCCGGACCTTTCGCTTTCAGCGCCTGCCGAAAACGTTTCGACAGCGGACAATCGATACGACTTTACGCCTTTCGGCTTCATTTTCAATGTGCAGGCTCGATATCGGCCGGATTTTCGATAAGAATCGGCCGGCGCCCCAACAGTCGGAACAAATCCCGGTTGGAGATGGCGACGAACCCGCACGGATCGCCGTCGGTTATTACGATCTTCTCTCTCTGAGCTACATCGCTATCCATAACGAACGTCACATCCCGGGCCTCTTCCCTGAGGAGTCCGAAAGGGGTGGCCGCTCCATGAGGCGTGCCAAGTATCTCTTTCATAAGCTCTTCTTCGGCGAACGAGACCCTCGGTATCTGCAATGCCGCCCCGAATTCTTTCGTTATGAAAGCCTTGCGGGCATGAGTCACATAGAGCCAGAATTTGTTCTTCTGGCGGTTGGCAAGCAGGATGGTCTTGACCGTTTCGATGCCGAATGCCCGGTCGATATGCAGGCAGTCGTCCATCGATATTCCCGGGTCGCTCTCGATTCTCGTGTACGATATTCCCGAACTTTCCAGCCGTTCGTATATCATCTTCTGCATCTCCGACTTGAACGTAGCCGGAGCTTCGGTCATGATTTCACCGACATAAAATCCCATCTTTTCCGATTGTAAGTTGAAGTTGTGATTATTTGTCCCATTACTCCCGCCTGCGCAGGAAGCACTCGATGGTGTTTTCCAGCAGGCAGCAGATCGTCATGGGGCCGACACCGCCGGGCACGGGCGTGATGACCGAAGCCTTGGGTTCGACGGCCGCGAAGTCGACATCGCCGCACAACTTGCCCGTCGCGGGGTCGCGATTGACCCCCACATCGACGACCACGGCGCCCTCGGCCACCATGTCGGCCGTGATAAACTTCGGCTTACCGATCGCCACGACGAGGATTTCGGCCCGGCGCGTCACCTCGGCCAGGTCGCGCGTGCGGCTGTGGGCCACGGTGACGGTGGCGTTCTCGTCCAGGAGCAGCTTGGCCACGGGCAGCCCCACGATGTTGCTGCGCCCCACGACCACCGCTTCGCGCCCGGCAATCTCCACGCCCGCCGCCTTGAGCATAGCGATGATGCCCTTGGGCGTGCAGGGCAGCGTGCAGGGCTGTTTCTGCCACAGGGCCGCCACATTGAGCGGGTGGAAGCCGTCGACATCCTTGCCTCGGTCGATCGCGGCGATGACCCGCGCCTGGTCGATATGCCCGGGCAGGGGCAGCTGCACCAGAATGCCGTCGACCTCGGGGTCGGCGTTCAGCTCGGCGATGAGAGCGAGCAACTCCGCCTCGGAAATATCCGCAGGTTGGCGAATCGTCGTGTTGCGTATGCCCACCTCGGCCGAAGCCTTGGCCTTGCCAGTCACATAGCTGACGCTGGCGGGGTCGTCGCCCACCAGAATCACGACCAAATGGGGCACGCGCCCGTATTTCGCAGGGAAAGCCGCCACCTCGGCCGCCATGTCGGCCTTCAACTTCGCCGAAAGTTCTTTACCGGAAATTATCATAAACTATTACAAATTTAACAGTTTGCGGACGCAGTCTGCGACCAGTTGCGGGCCTCCGCGGGGGAGGCTGCGGCCCGCACGGCTCAAAGAGCCGTCATTCGATTGTGAATTATGAATTGTGCATTGTAAATTTTTCCAACGCCCAGTGTCCGATGTCGGAGCGGTGGAAGAGGTCGTCGCAGTCGATGCGGGCCACGTCGGCGAGTGCTTTCGCGCGCGCCTCGGCCAGCGTAGCGCCCTGCCCGACCACGAACAATACACGGCCGCCGGCAGTCAACACGCGGTCGCCGGCAAGCTCCGTGCCCATATGATAGACCGTGCCGTCGAGAGCATCCAACCCTTTGATTTCGTGTCCTTTTTCATAAGTTCCTGGATAGCCTTTCGATGCCAGCACGATGCCTAACGTCGCCGTGTCGTGCCACTCCAACGTCGCTTCGCGGCCTTCGGCCACGGCGCAGAAGATGTCGACGATGTCGCTCCGCAGGCGCGGCAGCACCACCTCGGTTTCGGGATCGCCGAACCGGGCGTTGAACTCGATGACCCGGATGCCCTGCGCAGTCTTCATCAGCCCGCCGTAGAGCACGCCCCGAAACGGGCACCCCTCGGCGACCATGGCGTCGGCCACGGGCTGCAGAATGTGTTCCAAGGCATATTTCTCGTCGTCGGACGTGATGAACGGCAGCGGCGAATAGGCCCCCATGCCGCCGGTGTTCGGCCCCCGGTCGCCGTCGTAAGCCCGCTTGTGATCCTGCGCGAGCGCCATGGGCCACACGCGGCGGCCCGACACGAAGCACATGAACGAAAATTCGGGGCCTTCGAGGTAGTCCTCCACCACGACTTTGCCCCGGCCGAACTTGTCGTCCAAGAGCATATCGCGCAGGGCGGCGTCGGCCTCCTCGGGGGTCTGCGCGATGACGACCCCCTTGCCGGCAGCCAGGCCGTCGTACTTCAGCACGGCGGGAAAAGGACGAGACAAGACGTATTCCCGAGCGGCATCGTACTCCGTAAAGGCCTTGAAGTCTGCCGTGGGAATGCCGTAGCGGGTCATCAACTCCTTGGCGAACTCCTTGGACGACTCGATGCGGGCGGCGGCTTTCGTAGGCCCGAAGATCCGCAGCCCCGCGACCTCGAACGCATCGACGACGCCCGCCGCCAACGCCGCCTCCGGCCCCACGACCGTGAGTCCGATGCCCTCGGCCGCGGCGAAGTCGCGCAGCCGCTCGACCTCGGTCCCGCGGATCGCCACGCACTCGGCCTGCCGCGCGATGCCCGCGTTGCCGGGGGCGCAATAGATTTTTTCGACCTGCGGCGAGCGGGTCAAGGCATCTACTATGGCGTGTTCGCGGCCGCCGGAACCGATTACAAGTACTTTCATACAAAGATGTTTATTTCAATCTATTTCCGTTTATCAGGCGAGCAGGTTTTGCCTCGACCGAAGACCGAGGGGCGGGAGCATACCCGACGTATGCGACTGCCCTGAGGTCAAGAAGAGGTGAAAGATGCTGCATGAAAATGGAAATCAGTGTTTGAAGTGTCGTTCACCTACGAAACACATCGCTATTCCCTTTTCGTCGGCTTTGCGAATCGAATCTTCGTCGCGCACCGAGCCGCCGGGCTGGGCGATCGCCCCGACGCCGTATTCGGCCGCCAGGGCCACGCAGTCATCGAAGGGGAAGAATCCGTCCGACGCCAGCACCAAGCCCTCGGTATGTCCGGCGGCCCGGGCCTGCTTCAGGGCGATTTCGGCCGAGCCGATGCGGTTCATCTGCCCGGCGCCGACGCCCAGCGTCCGGCCCTCCTTGACCACGACTATGGCATTGGATTTGACGTGCTTGACGATGCGCCAGCCGAAGTTCAGATCGTCCAATTGCGCTGCCGTGGGCTGCCGCTGCGTGACGCACATTTCGGCCGCGACCGCCTTGGTCGCCGTGTCGAGTTCCTGCACCAAAAGCCCGCCGTTGACGCTCACATATTGCATCGGAGCAGCTGCGCCGCGCGACATGTCGACCTCCAATAGTCTCAGGTTCTTTTTGGCGCCGAGCACCTCCAAAGCCCCTCGGTCGAACTTCGGAGCCATGACGATTTCGAGGAACACGGGCTTCATCAGCTCGGCGACCTCGCGCGTCAGGGGACGGTTGGTGGCCACGATGCCGCCGAAGATCGATACCTTGTCGGCCTCGTAGGCTTTCCGCCACGCGTCGACGACATCGGTGCCCACGGCTGCGCCGCAGGGATTCATATGCTTCAACCCCACGCAGAACGGCTCCTCGAACTCGCGGACGATGCAGAGGGCGGCATTGGCATCCTGGATGTTGTTGTAAGACAACTCCTTGCCGCCCAACTGCCGTGCGAATGCCAGCGAATAGGGCACGGCCTCGGCCTGGCGGTAGAACCTGGCCCTCTGGTGGGGATTCTCGCCGTAGCGCAGCGGCTGCACGAGGTCGAATTCGAGGAACAGCTTCTCGTTCAGCCCCGCCTGCGCCCGCATGTAGGCGGCGATCATGGCGTCGTACTGCGCCGTGTGGGTGTAGGCCTTGGCCGAAAGACGCAGCCGGGTAGCCCGGTCGGTATGGCCGCCGGCGCGAATCTCGGCGAGCACCTGTGCGTAATCTTCGGGATCGCACACGACCGTGACGTCGGCCCAGTTCTTGGCCGCCGAACGCAGCATCGAGGGGCCGCCGATGTCGATGTTCTCGATAGCCTCCTCCATACGCACGCCGGGCCGCGCGATGGTCTCGCGGAACGGGTAGAGGTTGACGCACACCAGATCGATGCACTCGATGCCGTTGTCCCGCAACGCCCGCAGGTGCTCGGGGTCGTCGCGGCGCGCCAGCAGCCCTCCGTGCACCTTGGGATGCAGGGTCTTGACCCGGCCGTCGCAAATCTCGGGAAAGCCCGTCACCTCGCTGATATTGAGCACCTCGACGCCGCTGTCGCGCAGCAACTGCATGGTGCCGCCCGTGGCGATCACCTCCCAACCCTGCTCGCGCAGGCCCCGGGCGAATTCGACGACGCCCCGTTTGTCGCTCACACTGATTAAAGCACGCATAGATTATTTTTCGTTTTAAAATTTTCCGAATGATATTCCGAGCAGACGCGACCCTCGTCGGCTGCGAATCGCAGTACACAGTAATCGGGATCGTCGACCTCCTGCGGGCAGTATTCCGTGCGCCCTACCGGATTACGACCCCCGGGGTATCGGTGATGCGGCCGATGACCGAGGCGCGCTCGCCGGCGGCGGCGAGGATCTCGATGGCCCGCGGCGCCTCGGAGGCGTCGAGTGCGATGACCATGCCGATGCCCATGTTGAAGATGTTGAACATCTCGCGGTGGGGCACCCGGCCGTGCTTCTCCAGGAAGCGGAAGACGGGCGGAAGCTCCCACGCGCCCTCGTCGACGGCGATGCCCTGACCCTCGCGGAGGATGCGGGGGATGTTCTCGTCGAACCCGCCGCCGGTGATGTGGGCGATGCCGTGCACGTCGCAGCGGCGGATCGCCTCCAGCACAGGCTTGACATAAATCTTCGTCGGCGCGAGCAGCACCTCGCCCAACGACCCGCCGGGCAGCTCGGGATAGCGCTCGTGCAGGTCGAGACCGCTGTCGGCGACGATCTTGCGCACCAAGCTGAAGCCGTTGGAGTGCACGCCGCTGGAGGCGATGCCCACCAGCACGTCGCCCGCAGCGACTTTCGATCCGTCGATCAGGCGCTTCTTCTCGACCACGCCCACCGTGAAGCCTGCGATGTCGTACTCGCCGTCGGCATACATGCCCGGCATCTCGGCCGTCTCGCCGCCCACCAGAGCGCAGCCCGCCTGCCGGCACCCCTCGGCGACGCCGGCGACGATCACCTCGATCTTCCGGGGTTCGTTGCGGCCCACGGCCACATAGTCGAGAAACAACAGCGGCTCGGCGCCCTGCGCCAGCACGTCGTTGACGCACATGGCCACGGCGTCGATGCCGATGGTGTCGTGCCTGTCCATGGCGAAAGCCAACTTGAGCTTGGTGCCCACGCCGTCGGTGCCGCTCACCAGCACCGGCTCCTCGACATGGAGCGCCCCGAGGTCGAACATGCCGCCGAAAGCCCCGATGCCCCCCATGACTCCCGGGCGCGAGGTCGAGGCGACATGTTTCTTGATGCGTCGCACCACTTCATATCCGGCTTCGAGATTCACGCCGGCCTTTTCATAACTTTCTGCCATAAATCGAACTTTATATTTCCAAAATACTCGTTCCACATTCAACTTGCCGCTTTTCGTACCGGCGAAAAGCGGCGGAAAACCGACGCTCGCAGCATGAGCAGAGCCGCCGTAGGTGAGCTATGCCATGCAAGGAGGAGGAAAACAAGCGTAGCGCAGTTAAGCCTCTCCTTCCGATTGCCGGCACCTGCTCCGGGCGTCCTAACGCTGCTTCGGGCGCCTATTCGCGGGTTTGCAAGCAAACCGGCCCCTCCGCCGACGCTTTTAGTCCGCCCTCCGCCCAACGGTGCCGACATCGGGGCGGAATATCTTTCTTTATCCACAACATAATATATTGATATCCGTTTTTTCTCTTTTTTTAAAACTTTCCGTCTTTGTTGGCCTCTTCGCGGGCGGTGTAGAGGGCTGTCGGGTAGCGCCCCGTGAAGCAGGCCGTGCAGAGTTCGCTGCGGCCGCCCGCAGCATAGAGCGCCTGCTCGGAGAGGAACGCCAGGGTGTCGCACCCGATCTCGCGGCGCACGCCCTCGATGTCGAGCCGTGCGGAGATCAACTCGTCGTAGGTCGAGGTGTCGACGCCGTAGAAACAAGGGTCGGTCATGGGCGGCGAGGCGATGCGCACGTGCACCTCCGTGGCCCCGGCGTCGCGCAGCATGCCGACGATACGCCGCGAAGTAGTGCCCCGCACGATCGAGTCGTCGATGAGCACCACGCGCTTGCCCCGCACGATCGAGCGTACGGCCGAAAGTTTCATCCGCACGCCCTTTTCGCGCATCGACTGCGAGGGTTGGATGAAGGTGCGGGCGATGTACTTGTTCTTGATCAAACCCATTTCGTAGGGCAGGCCGCCCGCCTCGGCATAGCCCATGGCGGCGCTCAAGCTCGAATCGGGCACACCGACCACGATGTCGGCCTGCGCGGGCGCCTCGCGGAAGAGCTGCCGCCCCGACTCCTTGCGGAACGCATGGACGTTGCACCCCTCGATGTCGCTGTCGGGCCGGGCGAAATAGATGTACTCCATGGCGCACATCTGCCGCCGCTTGTAGTGCGAATAGTCGGTCGAGCGCAGGCCGTGGGCGTCGATCGTGACGATCTCGCCCGGCTCGACGTCGCGCACGAACTCGGCGCCCAGAACGTCGAACGCGCAGGTCTCGCTCGAAACGACATAGCCCTCGCCCAGCCGCCCGATCGAGAGGGGCCGCAGGCCGTATTTGTCGCGGCAGGCGTAGATGCGGTTGGCGGTCATGACGACGAACGCGAAAGCCCCTTCGAGCATGTTGAGCGCATCGACGATGGCGTAGATGCGCGGCCGGTCGCGGAACTTGGTCTCCTTCTTGATGAGGTGGGCGAACACCTCGCTGTCGGACGACGACTGGAAGAGACTGCCCCGGTTTTCGAGATGATCGCGCAACTGTCTGGAATTGACGATATTGCCATTGTGCGCCAGCGCGAAGTCGCCCGTGTTGTGGCGGAACATGAAGGGCTGCACGTTCTCGATGCCCCCGCCCCCCGAGGTGGAGTAGCGCACATGGCCGATCGCCATGCTGCCGCCGAGCGTGGCCAAGGCCGGCTCCTTGAAGACCTCGGTCACCAGCCCCTCGCCCTTGATGCGGCGCAGGCGGCCCGTGTCGTCGACGCTGACGATGCCGCACCCCTCCTGCCCGCGGTGCTGCAAGGCATGCAGACCGTAGTAGACGAGCGTCGAAGCGTCGGGCACGCCGTAGACCCCGAACACGCCGCACTCCTCGTGCAACTCCCTGTCGATCATCGGAAAGTCCATTCGCAGCTACTCCGTGATTTTCTGCAAACGGGCCAGAATCTCCTCGTAGGCCTCGCGCACCCGGCCCAAATCGCGGCGGAAGCGATCCTTGTCGAGCTTCTCGTTGGTCGAAGCGTCCCACAGGCGACAGGTGTCGGGCGACACCTCGTCGGCCAGGACGATTTGGCCGTCCGACGTCTTGCCGAACTCGATCTTGAAGTCGATGAGGCGGATGTTCATCTGCGCGAACAACCCCTTGAGCACCTCGTTGATGCGGGCGGTCATGGCGTAGATCGTCTCCAGTTCCTCGTAGGTGGCGGCCCCCAGCGCCACGGCGTGGTGGTCGTTGATGAGCGGATCGCCCAACTCGTCCTTCTTGTAGCAGAGGTCGAAGATCACGTTCGACGGCTCGGTGCCCTCCTCGATGCCCAGACGCTGGGCCATCGACCCCGCGATGACGTTGCGCACGACGACCTCCAGCGGAATGATCGACACCCTGCGGCAAAGCTGGTCGCGGTCGTTGAGCGTCTCGATGTAATGCGTCGGGATGCCGGCCTTGTGCAACTCCTTGAAGATCAAAGTCGAAATGGCGTTATTCAGCACGCCCTTGTTCTCGATAGTCGCCTTCTTGACATTGTTGAACGCCGTGGCGGCATCCTTGTAATGGATGACGATCCGGTCGGGATCGTCGGTCAGGAAGACCTGCTTGGCCTTGCCCTCGTAGAGCATTTCGAGCTGTTTCATAGCTTCTTATTATTTTTTCGGTTCATATCTTCATTTCGAGCCGCAACCTGCGGAGCACGCTTGCGGGCCTCCGCCGGGGAAGGCTGCGGCCCGCACGGCTTCCCGAGGCCGGGGCGACGACTTTTATAAATTCCGTTTTCTGAAGTAGTTCACCGCATTCCCGAACAAATCCTGCTCCTTGTTGCCGGCGATGTTCTTGAACAGATGTTCTTCCCAACGCTCGGTGTGGCCCATTTTGCCCAGAATACGACCGTCGGGCGAGACGATGCCCTCTATGGCGTAGTTCGACCCGTTGGGATTCCACGGCGCGGCGGACGTAGGCTCCCCGTCGGGGCCGACATACTGGAACGCCACCTGCCCCGCGTCGAACAACCGGCGGGCCAGCGCCTCGTCGACCACGAACTTGCCCTCGCCGTGGCTCACGGCGATGCTGTGCAGCTCGCCCGGCTCGAAACCCGCCAGCCACGGCGACGCTACGGAGACCACGCGCGTGGTCACCACCTGCGAGATGTGGCGGTTGACGTCGTTGCGGAAAAGCGTCGGCGACGCCTCCGTCACCATGCCCAGTCGGCCATAGGGTAGCAGGCCCGACTTGACCAGCGCCTGGAAGCCGTTGCAGATGCCCAGAATGAGACCTCCGCGGTCCAAAAGCGCATGGATGGACTCCCGAATATCCCGGTTGTTGAGTACGTTGACGATGAATTTGGCGCTGCCGTCGGGTTCGTCGCCCGCCGAAAAACCGCCGCTCAACACCAGAATATGGCAGCGGTCGATATGCTGCCGCATGCGGTCGATCGAACGCAGGATGTCGTCGCCCGCGAGGTTGCAAAGCACGCTCGTCTCCACCTCGGCGCCCGCACGGCGGAACGCCTTGGCCGTGTCGTAGTCGCAATTGGTGCCCGGGAATACGGGCAAGTAGGCCACCGGATGCTCGACGGCCTCGCCGGGATACTCCGCCACGCCCATGCGGGGGCAGCCCGTCATGACCTCGGCGCGGTTATCGCCCCGGTCGGGATAGACCGCGGCGAACTTCTCGGTATTGGCACAATAGAGAATGTCGATAGACAGATAGACACCGTTGACGATCAACACTTTGTCTTCTATCGTTCGTCCCAACAGTTCGGCATAGGGATAGTCCAGTTCACCGACCGTTTCGACCAGAATCGAACCATAGGCATACTCGTAGAGGTTCTTTTCGTCCGCGGTCACTTCGGCACCTATTTCGTTGCCGAACGCCATTTTGGCCAGACCTTCGGCCACGCCGCCGAAGCCCACGGCCCACGCTGCGACGATCGCTCCCGCCTCGATCCGCTCGCTCACCAGCGCGAAGTTGCGCTTGAGCTGCTCGGTGTCGGGCATGAAGTTCTCGCGGGGCGTATGGCGCACGAGGTAGATGCGGTGGCCCGCAGCCTTGAACTCGGGCGAAATCACATGCGCGGCATCCACCGTGGCGATGCCGAACGCCATGAGCATGGGCGGCACGTCGATGTCCTGGAACGTCCCCGACATGGAGTCCTTGCCGCCGATCGACGGAAGCCCCAGCTCGATCTGCATGCGCAGGGCACCCAGCAGAGCGGCCAGCGGCTTGCCCCACGACCGGGGATCGCGCGTCATGCGCTCGAAATACTCCTGATAAGAGTAGCGCATGCCCTCGTAGCGCGCACCGGCGGCCACGACCTTGGCGGCCGCCTCGACCACGGCATAGGCTGCGCCGTGATAGGGACTCCACGAAGCGACGAACGGATTGTAGCCGAACGCCATAATGCTGGCCGTGCGGGTGAAGCCGTCGACGGGCAGTTTCTGCACCGAGACCTGCGTTTCGGTGCGCTGCGTCCGTCCGCCGAAAGGCAGCAGCACCGTCGAGCGGCCGATGGTCGAGTCGAACATCTCGACAAGGCCCCGCTGCGAAAGGACGTTATTGTCTTTCAGATTGTTGACGAAGCGCTCGGCCGGATCGCGACCTGCGATCGCCCGGGCAAAGGGATTCCGGTCCTCGACCGCCTGAATGCGTGCCTCGGCGAAGTGCCGGGCACCGGCCGAATCGATGAACTCGCGGCTCAGGTCGACGACCTTTCTGTCGCCCACGAACATCCGCATGCGGCCCGAATCGGTGACGTCGGCCACCTCCACCGCCTCGATGTTCTCCTCGCGGCAGTAACGCATGAACTCCCCGACATCGCCGGCCTCGACAACCACGGCCATGCGCTCCTGCGACTCGCTGATCGCCAGCTCGGTGGCGTTCAGGCCGCTGTATTTGGTCTTCACGCGGTCGAGGTAGATGTCCAGCCCGTCGGCCAGCTCGCCGATCGCCACGCTCACGCCGCCGGCGCCGAAGTCGTTGGACTTTTTGATGAGGCGCGTGACCTCCGCGCGGCGGAACAGCCGCTCCAACTTGCGCTCCTCGGGGGCGTTGCCTTTCTGCACCTCGCTGCCGCAGGTTTCGAGCGAATGCGAATCGTGCTCCTTGGACGAACCCGTGGCGCCGCCGATGCCGTCGCGCCCGGTGCGGCCGCCCAGCATGACGATCCGGTCGCCGGGCACGGGCGTTTCGCGCCGCACGCGGTCGGCCCGGACGGCCCCGACCACGGCGCCGACCTCCAACCGCTTGGCGACATAGTTATCGTGGTAAATTTCGCGGACATGCGTCGTGGCCAGGCCGATCTGGTTGCCGTAGCTCGAATAGCCGGCCGCGGCCTTGCGCGAAATGACGCTCTGGGGCAGCTTGCCCGGCAGCGTCTCGCTCACTTTGCGGTAGATGTCGCCCGCACCCGTCACGCGCATGGCCTGGTAGACATAGCTGCGGCCCGACAGCGGGTCGCGGATAGCGCCGCCCAGACAGGTCGAGGCGCCGCCGAACGGCTCGATCTCGGTGGGATGGTTGTGCGTCTCGTTCTTGAACTGCAGGAGCCACCGCTCCGTCGCGCCGTCGACATCGACGTCGACGAAGACCGAGCAGGCGTTGTTTTCGTCGCTCACCTCCAGATCGTCGAGCAAGCCTTTCATGCGCAGGTAGCGGGCGCCGATCGTGGCGATGTCCATGAGGCACAAGCTCTTGTGCTCACGGCCCAACTCGCGGCGGATGCGCAGGTACAAAGCCAGCGAATCTTCTATCTCCTCTTTGAGGAACGACTCCTCGACCGTGATGCCCGTCAGCTCGGTGGTGAAAGTGGTGTGGCGGCAATGGTCGCTCCAGTAGGTGTCGAGGATGCGCAGCTCGGTTTCATAGGGATCGCGCCCCTCCGTGCGGAAGTAACGCACCACCTCGCGCAGATCGTCGGCGTTCATGGCCAAACCCCACTCCTTGCAGCGCGCCTCCAGCTCGGCATCGGTCATGTCGCGGAAGCCCTCCAGCACTCCGACGGGCTTCACCTCGGCCTGCTCCTGCTCGCCGAGCAGGGCGAGGTCTTTCTCGCGCGACTCGACGGCGTTGATATAATAGCGGCGGATCTTCGCCAAATCGTCGTCGGAGAGGTCGCCGTCGAAGACGAGCAGCTTCGACGAGCGGATGCGCACGTCGGCCGCAGGATCGATCAGCCGCACGCAGTCGACGGCCGAGGCGGCCCGCTGGTCGAACTGCCCGGGCAGGAACTCGACGGCCAGATAGCGGCAGCCGCTGAGGTCGCACTTTTCGCTCACGGTGTCGGTGACGATCTCGCCGAAGACGGCGTAACGGCTCTTTTCGAGCAGCTCGGGGCTGAAGCCGAACAAGTCGTAGACGTTCAACAGCCGCAGCGACCGCAGCGAAAGGCCCAGATCGGCATTCAACTCGCGCCGCAGGCTCTCGGCCTCGACCCTGAAACGGGGAAGTTTCTCTACGAAAATGCGGTAACTATTCATAAATACAATTTATTCGCAGCATCGATCCTCGAAATATTTACTCCACTTTTCGGCATACTCCGCGGCAGAAATTCCGGTAAAAGTGATGTGGCCCATCTTGCGGCGGGGGCGGCTCTCGCTCTTGCCGTAGAGGTGGACGTAGACACCCTCGTGCCCCTCGGCGGCGATCCGGCGGGCCGCATCGAGGTCGCGACCCAGAATGTTCTTCATCACGGCAGGGGCCGTCTGCCGCGGCTCTTCGAGCGGCATGCCCGCAAGGAAACGCACCAGCTCGCGGAACTGATTGGTCGAGCAGCCCTCGATCGTCCAGTGGCCCGAATTGTGGGGACGCGGCGCCATTTCGTTGAAAAAGAAGCGGTCGCCCCGCACGAACAACTCCACGGCCAGAATGCCCCGATACCCGCACCGCCGCATGAACGCCTCGCCCGTGGCCCGGATGCGCCGCTCCAGCTCCGGTGAAAGCCCCTCGGCCGGCACGAACGAGAGGTCGAGGATGCCGTCGCGGTGGACATTGCGGCCGATGGGAAACGACACGAACCGTTCGCCGTCGGATACCAGGATAAGGCTTACTTCGTAGTCGAAGTCGACGAACGCCTCCAGAATGCAGGGCACCGCCAGCAGCGGCAACGCCCGCTCGATGTCGGCTTCCGACCGCAGCACCGCCTGACCGTGGCCGTCGTAGCCCAGCGTGCGGGTCTTCAGGACACATGGCAAGCCGATTTCGGCCACGGCGCGCCGCAGCGTCGCCTCGCTGTCGACAGCGGCATAGGCGGGCGTGTCGAAGCCGTTGGCCCGGGCGTTGTCTTTCTCGCGCAGGCGATCCTGCGAATCGGACAAAGGTTCGAAACCCTGCGGGATATGATATTTCGCGACCAGCGGCTGCAGCACCTCGCCGGGCACGTTCTCGAACTCGTAGGTCACCGCATCGCACTCCCGGCACAGCCGTTCGAGCGCTTCGGCATCGTCGTAGGCGGCGACGATCCGCCCCTCGCACGCAGCGAAAGCGGGCGCGTCGGGCGCAGGGTCCAATGCGACGCACCGCACGCCCAATGCGCGCGCCTGCTCCGCGATCATCAGCCCCAGCTGACCGCCCCCTATGATCCCGATACGCGTCACGGCAACCGGGTATCGAGCACGTCGGCGGTTTGCTCGGCGCGGAACTCCTCCAACTTCGCGGCCAGCTCCTCGTCGTGCAGCGCCAGGATCGACACGGCGAGCAGCGCGGCGTTCTTCGCCCCGTTGATCGCCGTGGTGGCCACGGGCACGCCGGCCGGCATCTGCACGATCGAGAGCAGCGAATCCAACCCGTTCAGCGCCCGCGACTTGACGGGCACGCCCACCACGGGCAGCGACGTCATGGCGGCGACCATGCCGGGCAGGTGGGCGGCGCCCCCGGCTCCGGCGATGATGACGCCCAGCCCCCGCCGACGGGCCGTACGGGCATACTCGCACAGCAGATCGGGCGTACGGTGGGCGCTGACGATCCGCTTCTCGAACTCGACGCCGAACGCTTCGAGCGTCTCCACGGCATCGGCCATGACCTCGTAGTCGCTGGCCGACCCCATAATCACACCTACTTTCAACAGTTTCTCCATTTTCTCCTGCATTCGTCGGCCTCGCGGCCGAAAAGCCGAACCGCCACGGCATCGCGTGCCCTGGCGGTTCGTATGACTATCCGATCGATCCGTATGCGGCGATCCGACGACGGGTTCGAAAACCGTCGGGACACGGGCGGGAATGGGGATCGAGATCGAAAAACATCGATGCAAAAATAGCGCATTCCGCCCGTTCGGACAACGGTCGCGGAGGGATTCTATCCACAATTTATTCACAAAATCGTCTCGCAATAGGCGCATCGGCAGCTGCCGTCGGCGTCGCGCCGGGCGAGCCGGTCGACATCCTCCGTGGCGGAGATGCACCGCGGATTGGTGCAGGCGGGGCCGCCGACCTCGTAAGGCTCGACGAAGAAAGGCGTACGCTCGAAAGGCCTGTTCTCGCCCGCCCAGCGCAGCAGCGTGAGGATCAAGGCCATGCGCACGAACTTGCCGTTCTCGACCTGCCGGAAATAGGCGGCGCGCGGGTCGTTGTCAACGGCGCGGACGATCTCGTTGACGCGCGGCAGCGGGTGAAGAATAATCATATCCTCGCGCGCGGTTTTCAGCTTTTCGGGGTCGAGCACGAAGCTGTCTTTCACGCGGTCGAACTCCTTCCGGTCGACGAAGCGCTCCTTCTGCACGCGGGTCATGTAGAGGATGTCCAACTCGGGCATCGCCTCCTCCAGGGTGCGCACCTCGCGGAATTCGAGCTGCGAATGGGCGCGCAGTTCCTGCTGCATGTAGTCGGGCAGGCGCAGCTCCTCGGGCGAAATGAGGATCGCTTTCACCCCCTCGT
>CAMWJM010000003.1 GCA_947174575.1 uncultured Alistipes sp.
AATTTGTACGCATTAATATTATGGTTTTCAACTTGTTAAACGCTAATTCGGGAGCATAATCGGGAACAGAGCTTGCGACCGAAAATCTGCTCCCGAATTACCTTAAAAAATACGCTTGAAAATGCAATTTATTACGAAGCAAAATACTGCAATACAGTGCATTATATTCAAATTCGGGAGCACTTTTTCAGCTGCAAGCTCTGTTCCCTTTTCGTCACCCGATAAGATGCTTTTCGATGCTTTCGATTGCGTCGATGCGAAATTTGAGAAAAGATGTAAAATGGTGATTTTTAGCAAATTTGCTTTCTATTGCCGAGGGTGGGCAACAAAAAAAGAGACCCAAAAGGTCTCTTTAGTGCGGATAAAGGGACTCGAACCCCCACGCCGTAAGGCATCAGATCCTAAGTCTGACGTGGCTACCAATTACACCATATCCGCCTTATGCTCGCAAATATACGATAAAAAAACCGAATCCCGAAAGGGGCGGTGCTATTATGAGTTTTTTTGTTTATTTTTGCAGCATAATTCAGACCATTATGGAAGAGGATAAACTGGGTTACGACCCCTCGGAGTTCGAGGACGAGGATTTCCGCGCTCCGCAGTCCGATGCCGCCAAGTCGATCCGCGGCTACCGCATCGTCATCATCATCCTTTCGGTGATTCTGGTGGCGCTTTCGGCGCTCTATTTCGGCATCCATCGCCAGCAGATGCTCGACAACCGCATCCTGCAGGCCGATCGCGATTCGATCCAGAACGATCTGGGCCGGTTGATGACCGATTTCGACAACCTGCAGATCGCCAACGACACCATTTCGGCCAGCTTGTCGTTCGAACGCGGCCGCGCCGATTCGCTGATGTCGCGACTCCAGAAGGAGCGGTCGTGGAATCTGGCCAAGATCAAGCAATATGAGAAGGAGGTCGGGACGTTGCGCACCATCATGCGCGGCTATATCCGGCAGATCGATTCGCTCAATACGCTCAACAAGCAGCTTTTGCAGGAGAACGTCTCTTTCCGCAAGGAGATTTCGTCGGCCAAGCTGCGCGCCGATATGGCCGAGGAGAAGGCCGCCGAGCTGAACAACAAGGTGCGCGTGGGGTCGGTGATCCGCGCCCGCGACATCCGCCTGGCGGCGCTCAACGACAAGAGCAAGCCCGTGTCGCGGATCAAGAACGCCGCACGTCTGCGCGTCGATTTCATCCTCGCGGCCAACGATCTCGCCGCTCCCGGGGAGAAAGCCGTCTATGTGCGCATCGCTTCGCCCGACGGCTATGTGCTCACCACCGAGGCTACGCCGACTTTCGAGTTCGAGGGCGAGCGCCTGCCCTATTCCGCCATGCGCGAGGTCGACTACCAGAACCAGGATCTGGAGGTAGGCATCTACTTCAACAGCAGCGGTTTCGTCGCCGGCACCTACGGCATCCAGCTCTATTGCGAGGGCCGGATGATCGGCAGTGCGGAGGTCGTGATGAAATAGACCATGCCGCAGCCTAATGCCATGCAGGAGGAGGTCGCCCGGGCAGCCGAAGTGCTGCGCGCGGGCGGCGTCGTCCTCTATCCCACCGATACGGTCTGGGGTCTGGGGTGCGACGCTACGAACGGCGATGCCGTGGCCCGGATCTACCGCCTCAAGCAGAGCGAGAACAAGAAGTCGATGCTCGTGCTGTGTGCTTCGGCCGACATGGTCGTGCGCTATGTCGATCGTGCTCCGGGCATCGCGTTCGAAGTCATGGAGCTGGCGACCAGCCCGTTGACGCTCATCCTGCCCGGAGCGGTGGGCGTGGCCGAAAATCTGATCCCCGACGAGGGTACGCTCGGCGTGCGGGTGCCCGACCACGAGTTCTGCCGGCAGCTGCTCCGCGCTTTCGGGCGGCCGATCGTCTCCACTTCGGCCAATGTCTCGGGGCAACCGACGCCCGCGGGACTGCAGGAGGTGGGGCGGGAGATCGTCGACGGAGTCGATTTCGTCGTCGACCCCCGGTTCGAGGGCAAACCCACCCGCAAGGCTTCGTCGATCATCGCGTTCGGCGAGGGCGGCGAGGTGCGAATCATTCGCGAGTGATGGCCCGTACGCTCGAAACTCCCGTTCAGAAACGGTTCATCGACATCGACCCGTTCCAGCACGTCAACAACGTCGCGCAGCAGAGCTATTTCGATGTCGGCAAAATCGACTACTACGAGAAGATTCTCGGCGCCGAAGTGCTGCTGGGCGATCTGCGGATCGTCACCGTCTCGACGGCCACTTCTTATATCGGGCAGGTGCGCATGCACGACGACGTGCGCGTGACCACCACCTGCGAGCGGGTCGGCAACAAGAGCATCACGCTCCTGCAGCGTTTGCTGGTCGGCGGCGAGGTGCGCTCCGAGAGCCGCTCGGTGATGGTGGTCTTCGATTTCGTCGCGCAGCAGAGCCGTCCCGTGTCCGATGCGTGGCGCGACAACCTGTTGAAAGAGTAGCCGCAGCCCTTACGGCACTTCGATCCGAAACACGTTTGGTGCAGTAGTTTATGGATAGCGGTAAGTTGAAAGGCCATGCGGCGCTGTGGGTGGCCAACATCATCTGGGGCCTCAATGCCCCGATCTGCAAGAGCGTACTGGTCTCGGGCGAAAATCCCGGCGGGGTCAATCCTTTCGCGTTGAGCGTCTACCGCATGGTGGGCGCCGCCTTGCTGTTCTGGACTGTCTCGTGCTTCTTGCCTCGCGAGCGGGTCGCGCCGCGCGATGTCTTCATGCTGCTGCTGGCCTCGGTGTTCGGCATCCAGCTCAATCAGATGCTTTTCCTGTGGGGGCTGTCGCTCACGTCGCCCATCGATTCGTCGATCATCGCCACGATCGTGCCCGTGCTGACCATGATTCTGGCCACCGTGTTCCTGCGCGAGCCGATCACTTGGCTCAAGTCGGGCGGCGTGGCCCTGGGGTGCTTTGGGGCGCTGCTGCTGGTCTATGTGAGCCGGCACGGAGCGGGGCAGGCGTCGAGCGTCGGCGGCGACATCCTCTGCATCGTCAGCGCCATAAGCTATGCCGTCTACCTCACGGCGTTCCGCGACACGATCGTCCGCTACTCGCCCGTCACGACCATGAAGTGGATGTTCCTCTTCGCCGCCGTGGTCGCCGTGTGCATCTATTACCGTCCGCTGACCGAGGTCGATTACGGCGCTTTGACGCCCGCCACGTGGGGCGGCATCGGCTATGTCGTGGTCTGCTCGACGTTCGTCGCCTATCTCATGGTGCCCATCGGGCAGCGCTTCCTGCGGCCCACGGTGGTCTCGATGTACAACTATGTGCAGCCCGTCGTGGCGGTGGTCTTCACGGTCATGATCGGATTGGACACCTTCGGCCCGACCAAGGGCGTCGCGGCTTTGTGCGTCTTCGCGGGCGTGTGGCTGGTCACCAAATCCAAGTCGCGGGCACAGCTCGAAGCCGAGCGGAAAAACCGGGGCTGAACAGCGGCACTTTGCGATCCGCATGGGGACTGCCGCTTTTTCGGCGTGCGATTTGCAGGTCTGGGCGTGTAATTCTAAATCATTCGGATCATGAAAGACAACGACAAGAACCGCGACGTCTGCTCGCCCTGCGAAAAGAATTTCGAACAAGCGGTCGACCGGCTGGTGCACGAAGGCGAGGCGCCCACGGCCCAGCAGCATCACGAAAAAGCCCGCGAGGTCGAAGAGGCCTACTCCCGGCAACCTGTCGGCCATACCGACAAGTAATGAACCCGGCGCTGCATGCAGCGCCGGGTTTTAAATTCACCGTTTTCGATAAGCCGAGGGCAAAGCCGAACTTGTTCGGGCTATACCGAGACGGGAAATGTAATTTTTGCCGCAGCCTGCGGAACATGCTTGCAGGCCCCCCCCCGGCGGAGGCTGCAGCAAAGGTGCAAGAAGTCGTATTTTTTCGAGACTCGGAGCGATCGCTTTCCCGAGTCGGTTATCATTACTTTTGTCTATTATACGCTTCTATGCCGCTTTTCAGAAATGCGGCGAATGCCTCCGCATCCAGATCATAGCCGCGCGGCGGCACGAGCGGCTGCCCGTCGCGTCCCTGCAGCACATAGTAGGGTTGGGCGTTCACGCCATAGGTCTTGAGCGCATAGTAGGAGTTGATTTTGCCCAGACTTTTCAGCACCTTGCCCGTGTCGGCGGTCACCCAGTCGGCGGCGGGCAGCGTCTTTTTGTCGTCGGAGTAGAGGGCGCAGATCACATAGTCGTCGCGCAGCATCTGCAGCACTTCGGGCGCCGACCATACGCGCGCTTCCATTTCGCGGCAGTTGACGCAGCCGTGGCCCGTGAAGTCGATGAACAGGGGTTTGCCGACTCGGGCGGCATAGGCTTCGGCTTCGTGCAGATCGAAAAACCCCTCCAGCCCGTGGGGCAGGCGGAGGAAATCGCTGTATTTGCCGCGGCCCGGTGCGGCTGCATCGGCGGCGGCGGTGCGGGGTGCCGCAGTCGCCGCAGGGACGCCGCTGCTCGGGGTCAGGACGAAATCCTGCGTCGTAAGCGGCGGCAGATAGCCCGACAGTCCCTTGAGCGGTGCGCCCCACATACCCGGAAGCATGTAGACCACGAACGCGAAGACCGCGATCGCCAGCGCCAGACGCCCCACGCCGAGGTGGGGCAGATCGCTGTCGTGCGCGAACTTGATTTTGCCCAAAAGATAGAGTCCCAGCAGCGAGAAGACCGCGATCCAGATCGCCAGATAGACTTCGCGGTCGAGCAGCCCCCAATGGTAGGTCTGGTCGGCCACCGACAGGAACTTGAAGCCCAGCGCCACCTCGACGAAACCGATCGCGACCTTCACCGAATTGAGCCAGCCGCCGCTTCGGGGCAGCTTCTTGAGCACCGAGGGAAAGAGCGCGAAGAGGGTGAAGGGCAGTGCGAAAGCCACCGAGAACGCCAGCATGGTGAGGATCGGCGTCCAGAACTCGCCGGAGGTCGATTTGATGAGCACCGAGCCGACGATCGGCCCCGTGCACGAGAACGAGACGAGCACCAGCGTCAGTGCCAGGAAGAAGATGCCCCCCAGCCCCTTGGTGTCGGCTTTGGCGTCGGCCTTGTTGACCATCCACGAGGGCATCGTGATCTCGAACGCTCCGAAGAACGACGCGGCGAAGATCATGAACACCGCGAAGAAGACGAGGTTGGGCAGCCAGTGCGTCGCCAGCCAGTTGAAGATGTCGGCCGTCACGGCGTCGCCGCCCGCCAGACGCGTGATCAGAATGATCGCGGCGACAGGTACGGTATAGAGCGCTACGATGAATAGGCCGTACAATGCCGCCCGCAGCCGCCCCATGGCCGGGCCTCCCTCGCCCTTGAGGAAGTACGACACGGTCATCGGCACCATGGGAAAGACGCAGGGGGTCAGCAGCGCGGCGAAGCCCCACAAGATCGCTTCGATGATGAGCGCCCACAGCGAGCCGGAAGCATCGGAGGAAATAGAAACAGAGTTTGTTACGGTATTTTCTCCAATAGCTGTTCGTTGCTGGGGGATGCGGATCGTCAACTCGCTCTCCTCGGGGGGCATGCAACTGCTGTCGTTGCAGATCATCCACTCCAGCGCCACGCCCACCGAGGCTTCGGCCGCCGTGAGTTCCACCCGCTGCGCGAAGCGGGCTTTCTTCTCGAAGGTGCCGATCTCCATGCCGAACACGGCGTCGTAGTGCCGCTCGGGCGCGGTGAGCTGCTCGACCCCGCCGATCAATCGCGCCCCGGCGTCGGGCGTGAAGATCAACGTCGTGGCATTGGGGCCGTCGTCGCCGTAAGGCCCCATGTCGTACATGTGGTAGCGGGCCGGAATCTGCGCTTCGAGCACGATACGGTAGGCATTGCCGCCCTCCGGTTCGACACGACTCGTCCAACGCACGCCCTGTGCCGAGGCCGCCGCCGCGAGCAGCACGACCGCCGATGTCAACAGAATTTTTCGCATGACAAGTTGTTTTGCATGCAAAGATAGCGCAAGCCGCATACAATACCAATTTATTTCTCCCCTCACCCCTCAAAAATGTTGCTACGAAGCACCCGATATAATTATGAATTATGAATTGTGCATTGTGAATTCTTTGTCCTTGCACTATCTTTACCGCGAAAAACCCCCGCGGTTGAGATAGGCTGCGGCTCGGCAAAGGTCGAATTTATAAGAATATGCTCAATAATTGTGCATTGTGAATTGTGCATTGTGAATTTTTGAGCCTTGCACTATCTTTACTGCGAAAAACCCCGCGGTTGAGATAGGCTGCGGCTCGGCAAAGGTCGAATTCATTCGACCTTTGCGCTCGCCTTGCACTATCTTTGTATCCATTGTTATTTTATGACTTCCGATTTCCTGATCCCTTTTCTGTTGACCTGCGGCGCCGGTCTGGCTACCGGCATCGGCAGCGCCGTGGCCTTTTTCGCCCGGCATACCAACACGCGGCTGCTGTCGTTCTCGCTGGGCTTGTCCGGCGGGGTGATGATCTATGTGTCGTTCGTCGAGCTGCTGCGGCAGGCCGGAGTCGCGCTCGCGGAGGTGTGGGGCGAGCGGTGGGGCATGATCTTCTCGGTGGTCTGCTTTTTCGCCGGGATTCTCTTCATCGGCATCATCGACCGCCTCGTGCCGTCGGTCGAAAACCCCCACGAGGCGCATACGGTCGAGGAGATGGACGCCGCGCCGCGCAATCCCCGGTTGATGCGCATGGGGTTGATGACCGCTTTGGCGATCGGCATCCACAACTTCCCCGAGGGTATCGCCACGTTCGCCACGGCCGTCGACGATCGGGCGCTGGGCGTCGCTATCGCCGTGGCGATAGCCATACACAACATCCCCGAGGGCATCGCCGTTTCGGTGCCGATCTTCTACGCCACGGGCGACCGCCGCAAGGCGTTCCGACTTTCGCTGCTGTCGGGTCTGGCCGAACCTGTGGGGGCCTTGCTGGCCTGGACGGTGCTGTTGCCGTTCATGTCGCCCACGCTCATGGGGTGTCTGCTGGCCGGAGTCGCGGGGATCATGGTCTTCATTTCGATCGACGAGCTGCTGCCCGCCGCCCGCGAATACGGCTATGCGCATCTCTCGATCTATGGCGTCGTCGCCGGCATGGCTTTGATGGCCGTGAGCCTGATTCTGCTGGCATGAGGCCCGTTTCCTTTCGAATACGTTTTGCGCTATGGATGTTTTGTTGCTTTTGGCGGGCCTCGCGGCGATTCTGGCCGGTGCCCATTTTCTGACCGACGGGGCTGCGGCCCTGGCCCAGCGCTTCCGCGTGCCGGAGTTCATCGTCGGGTTGACGGTGGTCGCCATCGGTACCTCGACGCCCGAGTTGGCGGTGTCGGTGCTCTCGGCCGCTGCCGGCCAGAGCGACATGGCCGTGGGCAATGTCGTGGGGTCGAATCTGTTCAATGTGTTCGTGATCCTGGGCATCTGCGCCCTGATCCGGCCGCTGACCCTCTCCGGGGGCAACATCCGTCGCGACATCCCGTTCGGCCTTGGGGCCTCGGTGCTGCTTTTCGTGTTCGCCTCCGACAAGCTGCTGCATCTGGGCGCCGTCGATCGCATCGGCCGGGGCGAGGGCATCGTCATGCTGCTGCTCTATATCGCGCTGCTATGGTATACGATTCGCACGACGCCTCGCGACAGAGCATCCGAAGCTGCCGAGCGAGGGCCATACAAGGCTTTGTGGGTTATGATATTATGGGTTGTCGTCGGACTGGCCGCATTGGTCGGGGGCGGCGAACTGTTTCTCCGCCACGCCACGCTCATCGCCCGCCGGTTGGGGGTCAGCGAATCGGTGATCGCCATCACGCTGGTGGCAGGCGGTACGTCGCTGCCCGAGCTGGCGTCGTCGGTCGTATCGCTCCTCAAAGGCAAGGCCGGTTTGGCGCTGGGCAATGTCGTGGGGTCGAACGTCGCCAACATCCTCTTGATCCTGGGCGTCAGCGCCACGATCCGGCCGCTGACCATGGGCGGCATCACCACGCTCGACCTGGCGATGGCGGTGCTCGCCGCGCTGTTGCTGTTCGTTGCGGCGTTCACCTTCCGCCGCCGCTGCATCGACCGGTGGGAGGGTGCGATCTTCCTGGCGATCTATGCGGCCTATATCGGTTATTTGTTGAGGTAATCCGTTCCCAAAACAGGGATCCCTGCCGTTTCGTGTGCGGCGAAGCGCTGTTCCCGATCGGTGTGCAGGCTTGTCAGATAGCGTTCCAGCAGCCGCGGCACGGCATAGTCGCCCAAAGCCGAAGTCTCGATCGCGATCGTCCCGGCCGCCGGAGCCGCTTGCGCCGTTTCGATGCGGTGGACGGTGGCGCGGATCGTCCGGTGCGAGAGCCGGTGGGGCGGCAGTTCGACGCTGCGCAGCAGCTGCCAGCCGTTGCCCGTCAGTTCGCGGAAGCGGGGCAAAGCCGCCAGCGTCGCGAAATCGGTGGGGCCGTCGGTTTCGATCATCGGAAATTCGTAGAGTCCCCGCCACACGTCGCGCGCTTCGCGGCGGCACAGCAGCGTGCTCCGGCCGCAGGTGATGTGCAGGTAGTTGAACCAGCGGTCGCGGATTTGCGTGCGGCCCTGTTTCACGGGGCGTCGCGTCGCGGTGCCGGCCGCCCGGGCCAGACACTTCCCGGCCAGCGGACAATCCTCGCAGCGCGGATTCTTCGGCGTGCATTGCAGCGCCCCGAAATCCATGATCGCTTGGTTGTAGCGGCCCGGACGGGCGGTGTCGAGCAGTGTTTGCGCCAGCTCGGCGAACGCCTTGCGGCCTTCGGCGGTGTCGATCGGGGTGTCGATGTCGAACAGGCGCGCCAACACCCGATAGACGTTGCCGTCCACGGCGGCATGGGGCGCATTGCAGGCTGCCGAGCAGATCGCCGCGGCCGTGTAGTCGCCCACGCCGGGCAGCGAACGCACGGCGGCGTATTGCGTCGGGAAAGCACCGCCGAACCGCTCGACCACCTGCCGGGCCGCCTCGTGCAGGTTGCGCGCCCGGCTGTAGTAACCCAGTCCCTGCCAGAGCTTGAGCACCTCGTCTTCGGAAGCTGCGGCCAAGGCCCCGACCTCCGGGAAGCGGGCCAGAAAACGCAGGTAATAGTCCATGCCCTGCGCCACGCGCGTCTGCTGCAGGATCACCTCCGAGAGCCAGATGCGATAGGGGTCGCGCGTATGGCGCCACGGCAGATCGCGCCCATGGAGGGCATACCATTCGAGCAATATGGCGGCGAACTGTTCCATCGAAGAGCAAAAATAGCGATTTTCGGGCTAAAACCTGCATAAATATTGCGACCCGCCGGAAAAGCGGGTCGCAATATATAGGAATTGTTGTGCGAATCTATTTTGCGGGTCGCAACATACGGGAAGCGCTGCGCAGATCTATTTTTCGAGCCTATTTTTTTGCCGTGAGTTTTTCGATCTGCTTTTCGGCTTCGGCCGTCAACTCGGCGGCCTGCTTTTCGGCTTCGGTCACCAACTTGTCTCCTGCGGCCTGGGCCGCCAGTTTGGCCAGCGCCCCTTTCTTCGCCGCTTCGGCTACGAGCTTGTCGCGCTGGCTCTGCGCCGCGGCTACGAGTTTCTCGCCCGCTTTCACAGCTTCGGCGCGCAGTTTTTCGGCCTGTTTCTCGATCTCGGCCGAGAGCGACTCGCTGCCCGTGAGCTTCTCGATCTGTTCGTCGACGATGTTCTTCGCCGCCTGCTCCACGGCCTGCTTCACTCCGAGCGTGATCTTGGGCGCGGTGAACGTGCCGCCGATCTTCACGTCGAGCGTCTCCAGCACGCCGTTGGTCGCCGAGGAGGTCGCCACCTTGGCCGTGTAGTCGATCGTCTGGTCGAGACCCGTCGTGCCGCTCAGGTTGATGTTCGTGCCGGCGAGCTTCAGATCGAAGGGCTGCGTGGCGATGCGGCCGTTGCGTATGGCGAAGCGGATCGCCACGTCTTTGGCTTCGATGCGGCTCAACTTGTCGTTGCCCAGCGCCTTGGCCAGGGCGTCGAACGCCGCGATTTCGTGGATGCGGATGTCGGCCGATTTGATTTCGCCCGTCGCGTCGATCGACTGCAGGTCGGGCGACATGGTTTCGTCGAGGGTGGCCGTCATATCCATGCCCAGCGAATAGTTGCCGCCGGTTTTGGCGAAGATCGGCACCAACTGCTGCACCATTTCGAGCTGCTCGAACGTCTGTTCGAACGACGCGCCCTTCAGCCCCAGCGAGAGCCGCAGCGCCGGACGCCGGGGGTTCTTGGCCGTCGAGTAGCTGCCCACGACGTTGGCCTGCCCCTCGAAGAGCCGCATCGCCAGCTTGTCGAGCGACAGCGTGCCGCCGGACATGCTCATTTCGCCCGTCAGGGCCGATACGGTCATCTTGCCGCAGCGGATTTCCCGCAGATCGGTGTTGAGCGAGAGGTTGAGGTTCTCGGGGATTTCGATCGCCTGCATCGGCTCTTTTTCCGGCTCGGCGGCCGCCGGGGTTTCGTCCGAGGCGGGCAGCGCGGCCATGATTTCGTTCAGATCGAGCAGCTCGGATTTCACATAGAGGCGGCCCGAGAGCTTGTCGCCGCGCAGCAGATAGCCCAGGTAATCGGTCAGCTGCCCGTTGGCCGCCAGGTCGCTGCGGCCCACCATGATGCCTAATTCGCCCAGCGTCATGGCCTTGGGCGTGATCGTCGCCGCAGCACGCTTGATGTACACGGGCGGCAGGTCGGGGAGCGTCGCGCCGAGTTGTTCGATGACGAACGTACCCGCGGCGCCCAACTTCTCGTAGCGCTGTTTCTCGATGTTCGACATGCAGCCCGAGAGTTTCACATCGGCCGTGATGACGCCGCCCAACTCGACGCCTTTGTCCAGCGGGTAGACCTCCTTGATCGCCCCCAGGTCGACCTTGCCCGCCACCGTGGCCCGGAATCGGGGATCGCTCGTCAGGGCGGTGGCATAGGCCGTGGCCGCGAGCGAATTGCCGGCCATTTTGAGGCCGAATCGCGAGAGGTCGACCTCGGTCTTGTCCATCGGGCCGCCGGGGTTGGCTATTTTCGCCGCGATTTCGATGTCGGTCACCGCCTTGGGCAGCGACGAGTATCGGAAGCTGCCGTTATGCACATCGGCTTTGAGTTCGAATGCCGGAAGCTTCGAGCCGCGCATCTCGCCCTGCGCCCAGAGCGACAGCCCCAGTTCGCCCGCGGCCGAGAGGTTGCGGAAATCTTTCGTATAGAACGCCGGGATGAGCGACAGCACGTCCTTGAACTGCACCTTGTCGCAGCCGGCTTTCAGATCCATGGCGATCGCCTCGTCGCCCAACTCGACCCAACCGTCGAGCGACAGGGAGATAGCATTGAGCCGCAGGGTGTTGCGCGTCAGCGTGAAGCGATTGGCGGTCAGGTCGGCGGCGATCGTCGCTACGAGTTCGGCCTCGGCGCCGCTCAAGAGCGGAATGCCGCCCGACACCAGACGCATCTCGCGGGCCGCGAGCCGCAGATCGAGGTCGGTGCGGTCGGCCGCCATGTCGCCCCGCAGCCGCAGCGAGAGCGGTGCGGTCGAGAAGCTCATGCGCGAGGAGTCGTCCTGGTAGCGGATCGCGGCGTCGGCGATGCGCAGATCGCAGATCCGCAGCCGGAACGCCGAGGGTTCGTCGCTCGGCGTCTCCTCTTCGGGCGCCGGCTCTTCCGAGGGTTGCATGATGTCCCAGTTGACCGCGCCGTCGGCCAGTTTATGAGCATGGAGCGCAGGCGCGGAGAGGATGATCTTGGTGACTTCGAACCCCTCGTCGCCGAAGAGCGAGAGCAGGTCGACGACCACCGAGATGCGCTTGGCCGCCACGATCGTGTCGCCCTCGAAGCGCTCGGTGCCGATCAGGGTCAGCCCTTTCAGATCGACGGAGGCGTGGGGAAAGTGGCGCAACAGACTGATGTCCAGCTTCTCGAAGTCGAGCCGGGCGCGCAGCATGGCGTTGGCCTCGCTCTTGACGATCCGGGCGATCTTGCCGCGCAGAGCTATCGGAGCCACGAGGGCCGCCAGCAGTACTACGGCCACCGCTATGGCCGCGATTTTCAATGTTTTCGATAAGCCGAGGATAAAGCCGGGCTTGCTCGGGTTTTGCCGAGGCGAGAAAACCTGCATGAAATTGAACGGTTTCTTCATGATTCGTTCGAACGTTTTCGTTAAGCCGAGAGCAGAGCCGAATCGATTCGTGCTATGCCGAGGCGGGTGAAAGTGCAAAAAGTCGAGCTTTCACCGACAAAGATAATGCAAGCGGCGGGCAATCCCAAAAAAATATTACCTTTGTATCTATATGTGTCGGGCTTGACCCGAAGTAGCGTTTTATGTCTTTGTCTTTGCGCGAACGGCTTTTCGAGCGGGCCGACGCCCGTTACCGCGATTTCAGCGCCTCGCTCACGCCCGGCGCTCCCCCGATGATCGGCGTGCGGCTGCCGCAGCTGCGCGCCATGGCCCGCGAGATCGCCCGCGGTGAGTGGCGCGAGTGGTTCGCGACCGCGCCCGTCGACTATTTCGAGGAGCGCATGTTGCAGGGGCTGGTCATCGGCTATGCGAAGTGCCCGATCGACGAGAAGCTGCGCTACACGGCGCGCTTCGTCCCCACGATCGACAACTGGGCCGTGTG
Source organism: uncultured Alistipes sp. (assembly GCA_947174575.1). GTDB lineage: Bacteria > Bacteroidota > Bacteroidia > Bacteroidales > Rikenellaceae > Alistipes. The sequence continues at coordinate 12,559 of CAMWJM010000003.1, forward strand.
CGACTGCTTCTGCTGGCGGCTGCGGGCAGCCGAGCGCGAGCCGATGTGGCGGTTCATCCTCCCGTATTTCGATGCGGAGGCCGAGTTCGAGGTGCGCTTCGCCGTGGTGATGGCGCTCTCCAATTTCGTCGACGAGGAGCATGTCGACCGCCTGCTGGAGCTGCTGGGCCGGGTGCGCCACGAGGGCTATTATGCCCGCATGGGCGTGGCGTGGGCCGTGTCGGTGTGCTATGTGAAGTTTCCCGAGCGCACCGAGGCATGGCTTCGCGCCGACTGTCCGCTCGACGACCGGACGTTCGACAAGGCGCTGCAGAAGATCGTCGAGTCGCTGCGCGTGAGCGCCGCCGACAAGCAGGTCATTCGGGCGATGAAACGCCGGAAATAGGGGTTTCGTCCCGAGGTTGTCGTTTCGGGTCGGCGAGGTGCCGCTTTTTTTTCGGAAATTATATTATCTTTGTTCTTCGGAAACCAAATATTCAGAGGTATCATGCGTAAACTGGTCATCATCCCCACATACAACGAGAAAGAGAATGTCTCGGCCATGATCGACAAAGTCTTCTCGTTGCCCGAAGCGTTCGAGCTGCTCATCATCGACGACGGTTCGCCCGACGGCACGGCCGCGATCGTCAAGGAGCGGCAGAAAGAGTATCCCGCGACGCTGCATCTCGTGGAGCGCAGCGGCAAGCTGGGCCTCGGCACGGCCTACCTCGCCGGCTTCCGCTGGGGGCTGGAGCACGGGTTCGACTACATGTGCGAAATGGACTGCGACTTCTCGCACAACCCCGACGATCTGGTGCGTCTGTTCGCCGCCGCGGCCGAGGGCAACGACGTGGTGGTGGGGTCGCGTTACGTGAAGGGCGTCAACGTGGTCAACTGGCCCATGAAGCGACTGCTGATGTCGTACTTCGCTTCGAAATACGTGCGTACGGTGACCCGCATGCCGCTGCACGACGCCACGGCCGGCTTCGTCTGCTATTCGCGCCGCGCGCTGGAGACGATCGACCTCGACCGCATCCGCATGAAGGGCTACGGCTTCCAGATCGAGATGAAATATACGGCTTGGCGCCTGGGCATGAAGCTCAAGGAGGTCTCGATCGTCTTCGTCGACCGCCAGGAGGGCACCTCCAAGATGAGCGGCGGCATCTTCGGCGAAGCCTTCTTCGGCGTCATGGGGCTGCCGCTGCGTAAAATCCGAGGTCGAAAATAATGGCTGCGACAGTCGGCGCAAAGGGGTCGGAAATGCGAAGAGACGGAAAAACGGCAGCCGGCGGAAGCAATATATGGCAGCGGTTCGGGGCGTTTTTCCTCGATCCGCGCAACCTCTATATCCTCGGGTTTCTGCTGGTGCTGGCCCTGACGTTCGCCGAGGCGGCGCGCGGACGCCACCGCAACTTCATGATCTTCGCCGAGTCGACCAAGCTCTTCTGGCAGCAGATCGCGCCCTATGGCGCCAATTGGACGGCTGCCGCGCCCCATTTGGATTACTTCCTCTACGGGCCGCTGTTCAACGTGCTGTTCGCGCCGTTCGCCTATCTGCCCGGACTGCTGGGGCCGTTCGCGTGGAACCTCTTCAACTTCACCCTGTGGTTCGCGGCGATCTTCACCCTGCCCGAGCGCTTCTCGCGCGAGGAGAAGTGCAAGTCGTTTCTCTATACGCTGCTGATCCTCGCCTGCACGCAGCTGTCGTTCCAGTACAACGTGGTCGTGGGGGCGATCTTCCTGCTGGCCTATTCGCTGCTCGAACGCGGCAAGGGGTTCTGGGCCGTGCTGCTCATCCTGATCTCGGGCTTCACCAAGATCTACGGCATCTTCCAGCTGGGGCTGCTGGTGTGCTATCCCCGTTTGGGGCGCAACATGGCCTATGCCGTGGCGCTCGGAGTCGTCCTCGCCGTGCTGCCCGCCGTGGCTACGTCGCTCGAAGGGCTGCCCGCCTGGTACGGCGAGTGGTTCGACGCGCTGACTTCGCACAAGGATACCCGTCCGTGGCAGAACGTCTTCTATCTGCGTCCGTTCGGGTTGCTGGAGTGGCGCATGTGGGTGCAGGGCGGCGTGCTCGCGGCTTTGGCCGCTGGACTTTTCGCCCGCTGGCGGCAATGGCGCAGCGCGTATTTCCGCGTCGGGGCGCTGGCCTGCCTGATGGGCTATGTGATTCTGTTCAGCAATTCGAGCGAAACGCACACCTATGTCATTTCGTTGATCGGCTACACGCTGTGGTATTGGAGCATGAAGCGGGCCGGGGCGCTCCTCTTGTTCGACAAAGTGCTTTTCTGGGCCGTCTTCGCGGTGGTCGTGGTCATGCCCGTCGACGTGCTGTGTCCGCCTGCGGTGATGCGGGCGTTCTATGGCGTGCAGCTCAACCTTTGGCTGTTGATCGTCCTATGGGCGAGAATGGTTTATACCACCTTCATCCGGATTCCCGAGCGATGGGCCGTATAGAGCCGGAGCGTGCCGAATGATATAAAACCGGTACACGTCGTCGCAGTCGTGTGCCGGTTTTTTGCCGTTCAGAAGTTGAAGAAGTAGTTCATGAAGAAGTTCCAGAACGTCACCACCCCCGTGGCCGCGAGTTTGGCCAGGTAGAAGTTCATCCGCAGCCGGTTGTGCAGCAGCCAGATCGTGAAGTTGTTGATGCCCAGTCCGATCGCCGCGATACCCAGGAACCGCAGATATTGGCCCGCGATGTCGGGGTCGTCGTTGCGGAACGTCCACACGCGGTCGAGGACGTAGTTGGTCGTCGAGGCGCAGAGGAACCCCAGCGAATTGGCCACGTATTTGTTCATCCGCAGCCACTCCTTGCAGAGATACGTCACCCCGAAGTCCACGAAGACTCCCGAGCCGCCCACCACGCAGAATTTGATGAATTGTCGGATCATCGGTTTTCGACTTTGGTTTGTTGCGGTTTGCCGTTGAACCAGTGTTTATAGCCTTCGCGCCGCAGGGCGAATCCCGCGTCGCAGCGGGTGCCGGCCAGCGTTGCGGGCACTCGGAAAGCGGTTTCCGCCTCCGTGGTGCTTCGGGGCGCCAGCGTCAGCTGCACGGGCAGCGCGAATTCGGCCACCTCGTAACGGCCGCTTTTCCACAGCATCGCCAGCTCGCAGTCTTCGCCGATTTCGATCGGGTAGTCGTAGGGATTCGTCAGCCGCAAGCGCAGGTGCAGCTCCTCGCCCGGCGTCACGCGGCGCGGCACTCCGTCGAATTCGATGTCGATCAGCCGCACCGGATGCCACGCCGGATCGATCAGCCAGGTGAACTCCTTGCCGTTGGCCAGTGCGAGGCTCTGCGTGCGGACGAGCGTGTCGCCCGGCGCGTGGCGCGGCGTTTCGACCAGCACTTCGCGGCCGATGAAACGCGAATCGTCGTCGCGGAACTGCCATTGGTGGGTGCGGTAGCGGATGTCGGGCTGGCAGTAGGCTTCGCCGCCCGTGTAGAACCGGTATTTGGCCGCCACGGCATAGTTGCCGCCGAAGATCACCGGGCGTCCGGCGGCCTCCCGCGCTATGGCGGCATAGGTCGTGCGGTTGTCGAACACCTCGAACTGCAGCCCCAGCGGGTTGAAGATCATTTCGAGCCGCACCAGCGCCACGATCCCGAGGGTCGCCCAGCCGGCGCGCATCATATAGCGGCGCGTGCGGGGATGACGCCGGGCATAGTCGAACGCCACGTAGACCAACCCCAGCGACGCCACGATCACCCATTGGGGCTGTACGTAGCCGCGGCAGGCCGAGAGCAGGAAGAAGCCGATGAATGCCGCCGGAAAGAGCTTCAGCGCGCGGCGCACGGCATCGTCGGGCTGTGTCTTGCGCCATGCCCGGATGTAGATCGGCACATAGAGCGGGTTGAAGACCACCAGCATGTTGGCCGCGAAATCGGTGACGTAGCTCAAGCGGAAGCGCGCGTTGCGGCCCGCGAGGTGGTAGGCCAGCGAGGCCCAGTCGTGCTGGTATTGCCACAGCAGGTGCGGCACCAGCAGCAGGGCCGCCACCGTGCCGCTCGAATAGAGATCGGGGCGGCGCAGCAGCCGCGGATTGGCCGCCAGCGCGAAGAGCAGTACCAGTGCTCCGTGGTATTTGCTGTAGGCCATGAGCGCCAGGGCGATGCCCATCCAGAGCCACGCTAACCGGCGGCGCTCGGAGAACCACTTGAAAGTCAGAAGGAAAAGTGTCGCAGTCATCATCAGCGGCCCGTCGGGCACGGCGATGAAGCCGTAGAGTTGCAGCATCAAAGTAGCTGCCGAGAGCATCGCGAACAGCGATCCGTCGCGCCGGGTGGCTTCCGCCGGTCGGATCAGGCGCCACAATATATAGAGGTAGAGCGGCTGCAGCAGCGTGAAGCACCACCGCACGCCGATCTCACCGCCCAGCAGGCCCCCCCCCAGTCGTACGAGCAGCGCCGTCACGGGCGGATGATCGAAGTAGCCCCAGGCCAGGCGCTCGGCGAAGAGGTGGTAGTAGGCCTCGTCGTTGGCCAGCTCGGAGGCGGCGGCCTGAAGCAGGTTGCAGAGCCACCACACCCCCAGCCACAGCACGACCGTGCGGTCGGCCGAAAACCGGTCGCGTATCTTCGTCGTCAGCGCGGCGAAAGACGGAAAGGCGGAGTCGTACGAACTATGTCGCGGCGAGAAAAGGCGCATGGAAGTAAATCGTGGTCGTATCTTCGTAGAGATCGATGCAAAAATAATAATTTTCGGCGATAATTCGCGCGCATCTTGGGTTCGGCCTTTCAACTTTCGGTTTTATGGCGTAAGTTTGCACATCGGTCGGAGCATCGATGCGGTCGATATGTGATAATGGGATTATTTTTATGAAATTATTTCGTCTGTCTGTTCTGCTTCTCGCATTCGGTGCGGCGGGTGCGGCTGTCGCGCAGGAAAGGTCGGGTTTCGTCCGCCCGCGCTACCTGCGGCTCGGCGACACGGTAGGGCTGGCGGCTCCGGCCCGGCGACTCGCGGCGCGGACGGATACCGCGTCGATCCGCGAGCGGTTCGCATCGTGGGGGCTGCATGTGGTGTTCGCGCCGCATTGCTGCGACGACTTGCAGCCCTATTTCTCGGCGCCCGATGCCGAGCGGGCCGCCGACCTGCAGCAGATGCTCGACGACCCTTCGATCCGGGCCGTGATCGCCTGCCGCGGCGGCTACGGCTCGGTGCGGCTGCTGCCTTATCTGCAGCTGGAGGGGCTGCGCAGCGATCCCAAGTGGGTGGTGGGCTTCAGCGACATCACCACGCTGCACCTGGCGCTCTTCCGCCTGGGCATCGAGAGCATCCACGGCACCATGCCGGGGTCGTTCCGCTTCGACGAGGAGGACATCTCGGCCGAGTCGCTCCGCCGGGCGCTATTCGGCGAGACCCGTCGCATCGACACCCCGCCCCATGCGCTCGACGTGCCGGGGCAGGGCCGCGGTCGGCTCGTAGGCGGCAACCTCACCGTGCTGTGCGCGGCATGCGGCACGCCCGAAGGTCTCGATGCCGAGGAGCCGACGATCCTCTTCATCGAGGAGGTGGGCGAGCATGCCTATCGCATCGACCGCATGTTGCAGCAGCTGCTGCGCAGCGGCGCGCTCCGCCATGTCCGGGCGGTGGTCGTGGGCGACTTCACCCGCTCGTCGGGCGCCGAGCTGTTCGGTGTGGAGGATGTGCGCGAAGTGGTGGCGGCCAATCTGCGGCATCTGGGCATCCCCCTGTTATTCGGGGTGCCTGCGGGGCATGGCGACCTCAACGTGGCGCTCTACCTGGGTCGCGAAGTCGCGGTCGCGGTCGACGACGAGGGCGGCCGCATCGTATTCTCCGACGACGATTAGCCGCGAGCCGCACAATTACCCCTCTATATGAATCTGCGGCATCGGGAAATTCGTGCCTCCGAAGCGCATGCCCGCAGGTTGCTGCAGTAGGACTACCCACATGTGTTCCCGAGCAGTTGCAGTTTGATTATTCGGTAGAATATAACGTGTTTTTGCCGATAAGCATTTATTTTGCGCTATCTTTGCGGAAAGCATTTTCTTATGGCAGGTTCGTATTTCGTATATTACGGCA
>CAMWJM010000004.1 GCA_947174575.1 uncultured Alistipes sp.
GCGGCATGGTAGTCCGACGCAGCGGGAATGTCGAATGCGAAACACTCAAATTCGTTGCAACAATGAACAAGGATGCAATCATCAAGCTCGTAAACGAGCAGATGTGGCCCAAGACGGATGCCGACGTTCCGGCATTCAAGGCCGGCGACACGATCACCGTGACCTACAAGATCGTCGAGGGCAGCAAGGAGCGCCTGCAGAGCTTCCGCGGCGTGGTGATCCAGATCAAGGGTCAGGGCAAGACCAAGATGTTCACGATCCGCAAGATTTCGAACGGCGTGGGCGTCGAGCGTATTTTCCCGCTCTACTCGCCGCACATCGAGAAGATCGAGGTCAACAAGATCGGTGTGGTTCGCCGCGCCCGCATCTACTACCTGCGCGATCTGACCGGCAAGAAAGCCCGCATCAAGGAGAAGCGCATGACCCGCACGGAGAAATAAACCGCGCAAGGTCGAAAAGAAAAAGGATGTCTTTCGAAGGCATCCTTTTTTATTTATATGTTTCCGCAAAAACGATTGCGCCTGACCGGGCGATAAATTTCGCCGCGATCTGAATATATTTACTTTTTATTCTTCGACCGGAATATCCTTGTTGACGTTCTTGCAGCCCAGCGTCGCATAGTAGAGCAGGTAGGCCAGGCAGGCGAAGATCACCCAGTAGGAGGCGACATAGTCGGTCATGTCGGCCACCCAGCCCTGCAGCGCGGGGATGATGCCGCCGCCGCAGACCATCACCATGAAGATGCCCGAAGCGGCTGCTGTATACTTGCCCAGCCCCTCGACCGCGAGGTTGAAGATGCCGCCCCACATCACCGAGGTGCAAAGACCGCACAGCACGATGAGCACGATGCTCACCGGCACCTTCACGCCGCCCAACGAGGCAGGCAGCGTCACGGCGGTCGATGCGGGCAGCAGGATCGCTGCGGCGAGCATCGCCAGACCGGCCGTCGACACGAAGATCATCATCGTGCGGCTCGATACCTTGGCACCGATCGAGCCGCCCACGAGACGTCCGCAAAGCATCAGCAGCCAATAGAGACCCACGATCGACCCGGCCACGGCGGCGTCGATGCCCAGCTGCTGGGTCATGTAGAGGTTGGCCGTGGAGGGCAGGCCGATTTCGACGCCTACATAAATGAATATGGCGATCGTGCCGAGGATGAAGTGGCGGAACGACATGGGGCCGTATTTATCGGGAGTCGCAGCCTTATCGACGCGTTTCTCCATATGCGGCTCGGGAATCTTGGAAAAAGCCAGCACCGCGAACGCTACGGCGAAGATCGCCATGGCGATGAAGAGCGCCGGATTGGCCTTTTCGATCGTACGCCCGGCCTCGGCACCCATCAGATAGCCCACCAGGAAAGGCACGATCGTCGCACCGATCGAATTGGAGGCGCCGCCGAACAGCAGCAGCTGGTTGCCCTTGTTGCCGCCGCCGCCCAAGGTGTTGAGCATGGGGTTGACCACCGTGTTGAGCATGCAGACCGAGAATCCGCAAATGAAAGCACCTGCCAGATAGACCGCGAAACTGCCCGCGACGCCCGACAGGAACTGCACGCCGACGCCCACGAATCCGACCGTGACGGCGGTCATCGCGGTCTTCTTGTATCCGATGCGCTTGAGCATCAGACCTGCCGGAATACCCATGAAAGCATAGGCGATGAAGTTGGCGAAAAAGCCCAACTGCGACTCGAACGCCGAAGCGCCGAATTGCTTGGCCACGATGACCCCCATGGGCGAGGGAAGCCCCGTCACGAACGCGATCATGAAGAAGAGCGCGAACATGATGGCGATGGGCAACTTGTAACTGGTTTTCTGTTCCATAATATTTAAAGGTTAGTATAACGATCGATTCATCGCGCATCGTCCCGCCTCGGCATAGCTCAAGCAGACTCGGCTCGGTTCCCGGCTTATCGAAAACCGTTCTCCGTTTATCTGTCTCTCTCGCCCACGTAGGCGCACAGGTCGATGAGCGCCGAACGATAGTCCGAAGGTTCGCAGTCGGTGAGCAACTCGATAGCCTGCGAAAGATAACTGCGCATGACGCTCGTGGCCAGCGAGATGCCGTCTTCGTTCCCGACGATGCGCTGCAGATATTCGAGCGAGGAGGCATCGTCGCGGCAGCGTTTCAGCCGCCCGACGACCTCGGCCTGGCGCGATTCGTCCATCCGCTCCATCACGCAGAGCAGCGGCAGCGTGATCTTGCCCTCGCGCAAGTCGTTGTAGGCGGGTTTGCCCGTTTGGGCCGAGGGTTTGTAGTCGAGGATGTCGTCCTGCATCTGGAACGCCATGCCCAGCGCTTCGCCGAAACGCCCCATGAGCGCCACGCGCTCCGAGGGAGCGTTCACGGCCATGGCGCCCGCCGAGGCGCTCACCCCGATGAGGCTGGCCGTCTTCTTGAAGATGATGTCGAGATAGGTGCGGCGCGTCATGGCGTGGTGCTCGGCGCAGTCGCTCTGCAGCACCTCGCCCTCGCACAGAGCGGCCATCGAACCGCAGACGTGGGCCACCAAATCGAACTGCCCGCTCCGCAAGCCGATCCCCATGTTGCGGGCCAGGATGTAGTCGCCCAGAATCACGGCCTTGTGCGACTGCCAGCGGGCATTGACCGACGGCTGCCCGCGCCGTGTGTCGGACTCGTCGATCACGTCGTCGTGGATCAGCGAGGCGATGTGGATCATTTCGACCAGCATGGCGGCCAGGCAGGCGCGACGACCCGCCGCGGCGCCCTTCGTCGGTGCGTTCATGGCGGCCGAAAGCATCACCAGCAACGGCCTGATGCCCTTGCCCCGTGCCGAAAGCGCATAGCGCAACATTTCGGAAAGCGACTCGCCCTCGGCGGTGAACTGACGCTCGACGAACTCGTCGAAAGCCGCCAACTCGGCGGCCACGGGTTTGCGGATGGTATCGAGTGTAATCATAAAAAACGAAGTAACAGGCAGCCTTTCAGCCCGATCCATGCGGTTCGAACCGCTTGTCGGACGCCCGGGGCGATAGCCGCAAAAGGCACCGCCGTACGACCTGCGGGCACACTTGCAGCCTCCTTGCGCAACGAGGCCCCGTCGCCTTGCCGGAAAAATGTTTCGGTTTGTGTTTTACCCACTGCAAATATAGTGAAATTTCACGATCGCCACGCGGCAAGTGACTATTTTTTCGTACCTTTGGCTCCGTCAAAACATACGGAAATGACTCTTTCGCAAGGTTTCGTTCGGCGCCTGCTCCCGGCAGCGGCCGTGCTGTCGCTCTTTTTCACGGTGAGCGCCGCCTACTTCGCTCCGCAGTTCCGCGGCGAAGCGCTGCCCCAGCACGACGTGGTGCAGTACGAGGGCATGGCCCGCGACATCACCCGGATGCGCCAGCAGCGCGGCGAAGACCCCCAATGGACGGGCGGCATGTTCGGCGGCATGCCGGCCTATCTGATCAACGTGGCCTACCCCGCCCAGCTGGTCAAACGCACGGCGGGACAAATCACCAAAATCCTCGACACGCCGGCCGCGTTCCTCTTTTTCGCCATGACGGCCATGTGGCTCATGCTCCTGATGACGGGCGTCGATCCCTGGACGGGCATCGTGCCGGCGCTGGCCTATGGACTTTCGACCTATCTGCTGCTCATCATCGGCGCGGGACACCTCACCAAGATGTGGGCGCTGGTCTATGCGCCGCTCATGCTGGGCGGAGCGTGGATGACCCTGCGCGGCGACCTGTGGTACGGCGCTGCGCTCACGGCGCTGACCGCGTCGCTCGAAATCGGAGCCAACCACCCGCAAATCGCCTACTACTTCGTGTTGGCCATGGCGGCGCTGTGGGTCAACGAGGCGATCGCGGCGCTGCGCGAAAAACGGCTGCGCGACTTCGGGCTGCGCACCGCGGCACTCGCGGCCGCGGGGTTTCTGGCCGTGGCCTCCAACTTCGCGCCGCTCTGGTATACGGCCCGACACTCCCGCGAAACCATACGCGGCGGCTCGGAACTCGCCGAGACGACGAACGAAGTGATCGAGAAACGTTCCGGCGGCCTCGACCTCGACTATGCCACGGCCTGGAGCTACGGCCGTGCTGAGACGCTGAACCTGCTCGTGCCCGATTTCATGGGGCGCGACTCCGGCACGACCTTCTCGCCCACGGGCGAAGTGGCCGCCGTGACCGCCGAACTGGGGTTGCGGGGCGCGGCCCGGCAGCTGCCGACCTACTGGGGGACGCAGCCCTACACGGGCGGGCCGACCTACCTGGGCGCTGCGGCGATCTTCCTGGCGGCTTTGGGCATCGCCCTGGCCCGCGGACGCGACAAGTGGTGGATCGTCGGCATCGCGGCGGTGGCGATTCTGCTGGCCTGGGGTCGCAACCTGATGGGATTCACCCAGCTGGCTTTCCGCGTCCTGCCTGGCTACGACAAGTTCCGCACCGTGTCGATGACGCTCGTGGTGGTGCAGTGGGCCGTGCCGATGCTCGGTGCGCTGGCGCTGGTGCGTCTGTGGCGCGACGACATGCCGCGCGAACGGCTGCTCAAGGGACTTGCCTGGGCCGCCGGCGTCACGGGCGGACTCTGCCTGCTGCTCATCGCGGCGGGCGGGACACTGTTCGACTTCGGACGCGACGAAAGCGCCGCGATGATGATCGACCAGTATCACCGGATTTTCGAGGCCAACGACATGCAGGCCTACATCGACCGCGGCATGGACATCGAATGGGGCGAACGGACGGCAGCGGCCATGGCCTCCGAGCGGGCCGCGATGATGCGCTCCGACGCGTGGCGGTCGCTGGCGATGATTCTGCTGGCCGCAGCCGGCGTGGCGCTTTTCATTCGGCGCAAGATCAACAAACCCGTGCTTCTCGCGCTGCTCGCGGCGGTGATGCTGCTCGATCTGGTGCCCGTCGACCTGCGGTTCCTCTCGGCCGACGACTTCGTGCCGGCCCGTCGCCGGCAGGTCGTGCCCACAGCGGCCGACCGGGCCATTCTGGCCGACACGACTCCGGGCTATCGCGTCATCAACCTCACGATCAGCCCGTTCAACGACGCCACGACCTCCTATTTCCACCGCTCGGTGGGCGGTTATCACGGCGCCAAGCTGGCCCGCTACCAGGATTTGATCGACCGCTATCTCTCGTCGCTCGACGAGAACGTGCTCGACATGCTCGATACGCGCTATGCGATCGTTCCGGGCAACGACGGGCAACCCGAAGCCCGCTACCGCGACTCGGCGTTCGGCGCCGCCTGGTTCGTCGATTCGGTAGTGGGAACGCCCGACGCCCGGGCCGAGATCGAAGCGCTGAAACAAGTCGACCTGCGCACGACGGCAGTGGTCGCGGAGCGCGACGCAGCACGACTCGACGCAGTGCTCGCCACCTCGGCGGAGCGCGACGCAGCACAGTCCGATACTTCCGCACTTTCCGCCCGCGGCACGATCGAGCTGGTCGAATACCGGTCCAACTACCTGAAATACGCATACTCGACACCCGCCGACGCCGTGGCCGTATTCTCCGAAATCTACTATGCCGACGGCTGGAAAGCCTACATCGACGGTGCGGAGGCCCCCTATTTCCAGGCCGACTACGTGCTGCGCGCCATGCAGCTGCCGGCGGGCACGCATACGGTCGAATGGCGTTTCCGCGCACCCCGTTGGAGGGCGGTCGAGGGGGTGACGCTCGCGGCATCGCTGGCCGTTCTGGCGGCCGTGGCGGCGGCGATCGCCCGATGGTCGAAACACAAACTTCGGAATAAGGCATGAAAGACGATAAACGACTCAAACGCAAAGTCCGCAACTCCTACATCGTCTCCACGGTCAGCATCACGCTGGTGCTCTTTCTGCTGGGGTCGGTGGGCTATCTGATGCTGGCGGCCATGGAGGTGGCCCATACGCTGCAATCGAGCGTGCAGGTGTCGGTGGAGCTGAAAAACGGGATCTCCGACAAACAGCGCGAAAAGATCGCCGAGCGAATCGCCGACCAGGAGTTGGTGGGCGACATCGTATTCGTTTCCAAGGAGGAGAAGCTCGAAGACGCCGAGTTCCGCAAGATGTTCGGCAGCCAGTTCGACGAAGTGCTGGGCGAAAACCCGCTACTGGACTCCTACGAACTGACGCTCACGGCCCAGTCGTCCGACCGGGAGGCGATCGAGGCTTTCATCGCGGGCATCTCGCATCTGAAAGGCGTCGAGCAGGTGAGCTACCCGGCGCTCATGGCGGCACGGCTCCACGCCACGGTGGGCAAAATACGCTTCATCCTGCTGCTTTTCGGCGGAGCGCTGCTCGTCATCTCGATGATTCTGGTGAACAACACCATACGGCTGGCGATCTTTTCGAAGCGCTACCAGATCAACACCATGAAGCTGGTCGGCGCCACCAAGGGATTCATCATGCGGCCGTTCCTGGCCAGCAGCATCACCCAGGGCATCCTGGCCGGTGCGGCGGCTTCGCTGCTGCTGGCCCTCTCGGCCTACGGGCTGAACGAAGCCGTACCCGAAGTGCAGGCCCTGGCCCGGGTCGACCGCACGGGCGTCGTGATCTTCGGCACGATGATCGGATGCGGCGTGGTGATCTCGGGGCTGTTCACCTGGGCGGCCCTCAACAAATTCGTCAACATGAAGTCGAACAAAATCTATCTCTACTGACATGAAGCAGTCGAACGACACTCCCGAAAATCCGCGCATGCCCCTCACGCGCCGCAACTACATCCTGCTGGCCGCAGGGTTCGCCGTCATCGTCGCGGGCTTCGTCCTGATGGCCGGCGGCGGCAGCGACTCGCCCGACGAGTTCGATTACGCCATGTTCTCGTGGCGCCGCATCACGCTGGCCCCGATCCTCGCGGTCGGCGGCTTCGCAATGGAAATCTACGCCATCATGAAACGCTACCGTTGAGCCTATGGATACGCTGCAAGCCATTTTGCTCGGCATCGTGCAGGGCATCACCGAGTTCCTGCCCGTTTCGAGCAGCGGACACCTCCAGATCGCCAAGGAACTGCTGGGCGTGGAGCTGGAGGAGAACCTGACGTTCGACGTCACGCTGCACGCCGCCACGGTGTTGAGCACCCTCGTAGTGCTGCGCCGCGAAGTGCTGCACCTGCTGCGCGGGGTTTTCTCGCGCCGCTTCACGTCCGAACAGGCCTATGTGCTGAAAATCGCGGTTTCGATGATCCCCATAGCGATCGTGGGCTTCGCGTTCAAAGAGCAGCTCGACGCGCTGCTGCGGGCACCGTGGATTCTGGCGTTCGTGGGAGCCATGCTGCTGCTCACGGCTGCGCTTCTGGCGTTCGCCTATTACGCTAAACCGCGCCAGAAAGAGACCATTTCCTACCGCGATGCGCTGCTCATCGGCACGGCGCAGGCCTGCGCCGCCCTGCCGGGCCTTTCGCGCTCGGGGGCGACCATCGCCACGGGCCTGCTGCTGGGCAACAGGAAAACGGCCGTGGCGCAATTCTCGTTCCTCATGGTGCTGGCGCCCATTCTGGGCGAAATGCTGCTCGAAGTCTGTTCGGGAGAGCTGACGTCGGGCGTCGCCGCCGGGCCGCTGCTGGCCGGATTCGTCGCAGCGTTCGCCACGGGCTGCGCCGCCTGCCGCACGATGATCGAGATCGTCAAACGGGGTCGTCTGATCGGGTTCGCCATCTATTGCGCGGCGGCGGGCGTCCTCTCTATCGTCAGCTACTTCCTATGATGCCGGACGCATTCGATCTTCGGGGCATCAACTTCGAAGAGGGCTACATCGCCGTGATCGACAAACCGCTCGAATGGACGTCGACCGACGTGGTGCGCAAAGTCAAATTCGCGCTCCGCAAAATCGGCTACTCCCGCATCAAGGTGGGGCACGCCGGGACGCTCGACCCTCTGGCCACGGGCGTGCTGGTGGTGTGCATCGGCCGCGCCACGAAGATGGTCGAGGCCCTGCAGGCCGAGGAAAAGGAGTATACGGCCGACGTCATGCTGGGCGCCACCACCCCCAGCTACGACCTGGAGCACCCCATAGACCGCACCTATCCCTACGAACACATCACGCGCGAAGCCGTGGAACAGGCGCTCCGCGCTTTGGAGGGCGAACGGCTGCAGACGCCGCCCCTCTATTCGGCCAAGAAAATCGACGGGACGCGCGCTTACGAACTGGCCCGGGCCGGCGAGACCGCGGGCACCGTGGAGCTGCGCCAGGCTTCGATCCGCATCTACGAAATCGAACTGCTGGAATACGACCTGCCCCGCATCCGCATCCGCGTGCGCTGCAGCAAGGGCACCTACATCCGCTCGCTGGCCCGCGAGATCGGCGAAGCGCTCGACAGCGGCGCCCACCTGGTCTCGCTACGCCGCACGCGCAGCGGCGGTTTTACCGCCGAGAATGCCTGGCAGCTCGACGAATTGATGAAAAAACTGCAGGCAGCCGAAACAAAATAGCGATTTCCACGTATATATAAAATATGATCTTACCCCATTCCGAACTGCCGGTCGCAGCACACCGGTCGCACAGAAACCTTTTCGAGTTATGAAACTATCGCAATACGGCTACGATTTCGCCCCCGAGACGCTGGCCCACTATCCCGCCGAAAACCGCGACGAGTCGCGTCTGATGGTCGTCGACCGCGCCAAAGGCACCGTCGAGCACCGCCTGTTCAAGGACATCATCGAGTATTTCGACGAACAAGACCTCTTCATCTTCAACGACACCAAGGTCTTCCCGGCCCGCCTCTACGGCAACAAGGAGAAGACCGGCGCCGAGATCGAGATCTTCCTGCTGCGCGAGCTGAACCGCGAGCTGCGGTTGTGGGACGTGCTGGTCGATCCGGCCCGCAAGATCCGCATCGGCAACAAACTCTATTTCGGCGACGACGATCTGCTGGTGGCCGAGGTGATCGACAACACCACCTCGCGCGGACGCACGCTGCGCTTCCTGTTCGACGGCTCGTACGACGAGTTCAAAGAGGCGCTTTTCGCGCTGGGCGAAACCCCGCTGCCCAAATGGGTGCGCGAAAAGGTCGAACCCCTGGACGCCGAGCGCTACCAGACCATCTTCGCCTCCAAGGAGGGGGCCGTAGCCGCCCCGACGGCAGGCATGCACTTCTCCAAGCACCTACTCAAACGCATGGAGATCAAGGGCATCGACAGCGCTTTCATCACGCTGCACGTGGGTCTGGGCAACTTCCGCACGGTCGACGTCGAAGACCTCTCGAAGCACAAGATGGATTCCGAGCAGTTCTTCGTCACCGAGCAGGCGGCGCAGACGGTCAACCGCGCCAAGCGCGACGGCCGCAAGGTCGTGGCGATCGGCACCACCGTCATGCGGGCCATAGAAACGGCCGTCTCCACGGGCGGCACGATCAAGCCCATGGAGGGATGGACCAACAAGTTCATCTTCGCGCCCTACGACTTCTCGGTGGCCGACGCCATGGTCTCGAATTTCCACCTGCCCTACTCCACGCAGCTGATGATGGTGGCCGCGTTCGGAGGCTACGACACGGTGATGAACGCCTACAAGATCGCCAAGGAGGAGGGCTATCGCTTCGGCACTTACGGCGACGCGATGCTCATTCTTTAATAAATTTTCACTATCTTTGCAAAATACGAGCAGCGCCCTGCGATATTCCGCAGTCCATCTTGCGTCGGCGTGCCCCGGGTTTGCAGCGGAGAAATCCCGTACAAGGCGGCCCGCCGGCAGACGACCGCGGAGAGAGCGGCCCGAAGAGCCGGTTTTCCGACTTTAAAACTTACGATTCATGGCAAGCAAGATTCTGTATGTCTGTCAGCAAATAATGCCCTACCTCCCCGAAACGGAGGCTTCCGTATTATGCCGTTCGCTGGTGCAGGCGATGCAGGAGCGCGGCAACGAAATCCGTACTTTCATGCCCCGCTACGGGTGCATCAACGAACGCCGCCACCAGCTCCACGAGGTGATCCGTCTCTCGGGCATGAATCTCATCATCGACGACAACGACCACCAGCTCATCATCAAGGTGGCGTCGATTCCGGCCGCACGCGTACAGATCTACTTCATCGACAACGACGACTATTTCTCGCGCAAGGCCGTGTTGCACGACGCCGAGGGCCGCGAGTTCGCCGACAACGACGAGCGAGCCATCTTCTTCGCCCGCGGCGTGCTCGAAACGGTGAAGAAGCTGCGCTGGGCACCCTCGATCGTCCACTGCCACGGCTGGTTCACGGGCGTGGTACCGGTCTATCTGAAGCGGGTTTTCGCCGACGATCCGATCTTCCGCGACGTGAAGGTGGTCGTCTCGCTCTATGCCGACGAGTTCGCCGGTACGCTCGACAAAGGTTTCGGCGCGAAGATCGCCGGCGAGGGGGTCGCCGACGAAAATCTGTCGATTCTCGACACTCCGTCATACGAAAATCTCTGCCGTTTCGTTATGGAATATGCCGACGGCGTGATCGCGGCATCGCCCGACATCGCCCCCGAGGTGCTCGACATCGCGCGCCGCAGCGGCAAGCCGATGTTGGAATACCAGGCGCCCGAGGCAGAGGACTTTTTCGATAATTACAACCGATTCTATGATGAAATCCAATAGGTTCCGTCGCATCCTGTCCGCCGCGGCGATCGTGCTCGCCGGTGCGGCCCTCGCCACCGGCTGCACCACGGTCGACGATTCGCTGGGCGCCAACCTCGTGCCCGACAATCAGCAGATGCGGGCCGGCTGGACGACGTTCCCCCGCAAAGGCGAGCCGAATCCCAAGAAATATGTCGAAACGCGTCTGTTCCAGACCGATTCGATCTGCTCGTCGAACATCTCCTACGGCTATATGGGGTCGCAGCGCGACGATACGATCGGGCTGCGTTCGGCGGGTTTTCTGACCCAGTATCTCTACTATACGACCGTGAGCGACGGCATCTTCGGGCAGCGGCCGATCTTCGACTCCGCACAGCTGCTGCTTTCGATCTCCAGCTACGGTCTGGACACCACCACTTCGCAGCTCTACCACATCTACGAAATCACGACAGACCCCTTTGCGACGGATACGATCTTCTACCTCGATTTCGATCCGACGCCCTACGTGGATACGGAGCCTCTTTTCTCGTTCACATTCCCCGACGGCACGACCACCGGCCCCGCCACCACGGCCGTGACGCTGGCGCACACCGACAAAGGGCGCGAATTCGTCGACCGGTTGCTGCTTCAGAGCGGCAAATATGCGGGCGACTATTCGGTCTACACCACCGCCGACAGCCTGGCCCAATGGTTCGAGGAGTTCAAGGGCCTCTACATCCGCCCCGCGGCGGATCAGACCGACAACGGCAAGGGAGGCATCTACGCGCTCGATCTGTCGGGTTCGGGGCTGGCCGTTTACGGCCGCACCCGCGTCGAGGAAGACCCCTCGCTGGTGAAAGATACCGTGAGTCTGCTCTACATCTTCAAGGACACCGACTTCTCGCCGACCTACGGCAACAATTCGATCAACACGCTCGCGCGCAACTACGCGCAGGGTTCGCAGATCGATCCCGTCTCGCTGCGCAAACCCGGGACGGAGATTCGGGAGAACGAGCGGCTCGACGGTCGGGTGATCGTCGAGGGCATGGGCGGCATCATCACGGGCATCACTTTCACGCAGGATTTCTTCGATGCGCTAGAGCACGAAATCGCAGCGGCCAACGAGGAGGGCTACGCATTCTCGACCCTGGCTTTCAGTCAGGTCTGCATGTCGATCTACTTCGCCGACAGCGACTACGAGTGGGAGCACGTGATGCTCGGCAATCCCGACCGCCTCGTCGGTCAGATGAACGCCGCCCCGGAGCGGATAGGCCTCTACACCGATTTCATGTCCCTGAAGGCCGTTTCCGACTACGACTACTATAATGAAAAGGTCTACGATCTGGATTTGAGCTACGACGGCTACATCAACCGCAGCCGGGGTTGCTACATGTTCGACATCACGGGACATGTCCAGCAGCTTTGGAACGGCTACCTCGCCGAACGCGAGGAGGCCGGGCGCGAGGGCCGCGACATCGACATAGAAAACATCGCCGGCCGCACGATCTACGCCGCACCCGAAGCCTACGGACTCTTCACGAGCCTCTACACGGTGCTGCAGGGCATGGCCGACGATGCGCAGACCAACGACGCCCCGATCCGTTTCGAGATGACCTACAACCTACTGAAAAAATAACCCTATCGCAATCGCCCTGCGTCAACCTAAGTCGA
Source organism: uncultured Alistipes sp. (assembly GCA_947174575.1). GTDB lineage: Bacteria > Bacteroidota > Bacteroidia > Bacteroidales > Rikenellaceae > Alistipes. The sequence goes on from CAMWJM010000004.1 coordinate 12,124, forward strand.
ACACTTAGGTTTTCGCATTTTCAGAAAAGCATACATCAACGCCATGCAGGAGAATTTAGTTATCGTCGAGTCGCCCGCCAAGGCGAAAACCATCGAGAAGTTTCTCGGCAAGGATTTCATCGTCAAGTCGAGCTTCGGCCACATCCGCGACCTCTCGAAAAAAGACCTCGGCATCCGCATCGCAGAGGACTTCGCCCCCGTCTACGAGGTGCCGACCGACAAGAAGAAAGTGGTCGACGAGTTGTCGCGCTTAGCCAAGACCAAGACCGTGTGGCTCGCTTCCGATGAAGACCGCGAAGGAGAAGCCATCGCCTGGCACCTGACCGAAGTGCTGGGACTGCCCGTCGAGCGCACCAAGCGCATCGTCTTCCACGAAATCACCAAGCAGGCTATTCTCGACGCCATCGAGAACCCACGCACGGTCAACATGGATCTGGTCAACGCCCAGCAGGCGCGCCGCGTGCTCGACCGTCTGGTCGGTTTCGAGCTGTCGCCCGTGCTGTGGAAGAAGGTGCGGCCCTCGCTGTCGGCCGGGCGCGTGCAGTCGGTCGCCGTGCGGCTGCTCGTCGAGCGCGAACGCGAGATCATCGCGTTCGACTCGTCGCCCTACTTCCGCGTCGTGGCGCAGTTCCATGCCGCAGCCGATCCCGAAAAGACACTCTTCAAGGCCGAGCTTTCGTCGCGCTTCGCGACCCGGGCCGAGGCCGAAGCGTTCCTGCAGAGTGCTGTCGGCGCCGAATTCACGGTGAGCAAGGCCGAGGAGAAGCCGGCACAGCGCTATCCGGCGCCTCCGTTCACCACCTCGACGCTCCAGCAGGAGGCCAGCCGCAAACTGGGCATGTCCGTCTCGCAAACCATGTCCGTGGCGCAGCACCTCTACGAGCAGGGACTCATCACCTACATGCGTACCGACTCGGTGAACCTCTCGCAGCAGGCGCTGGCCCAGTGCAAGGAGGTCATCACGCAGCACTACGGCGAGAAATACTCGCGCTGGTTCAACTACAAGACCAAGACCAAGGGTGCCCAAGAGGCCCACGAAGCGATCCGTCCCTCGTATATCGACAGACCCCGGATCGAAGGCACGCCGGCCGAGAAACGGCTCTACGAACTGATCTGGAAGCGCACGGTCGCCTCGCAGATGGTGTGCGCCGAGCTGGATCGCACGACCATCACCATCGACATGACGGGGTCGGCCCATCCGTTCGTCGCCACGGGCGAGGTGGTGCGGTTCGACGGCTTCCTGCGGCTCTATTCCGAGTCGACCGACGACGACCAGGCGCAGGAGAGCGGCGAAGGCTTGCTGCCCAAGATGAGCGCGGGCGATCGGGTCGAAGCCGTCGGCATCACCGCCACGGAGCGCTTCACCCAGGCCCCGGCCCGCTACAACGAAGCCTCGTTGGTCAAGCGGCTCGAAGAGCTGGGCATCGGACGTCCGTCGACCTACGCCCCCACGATCACCACGATCATCAACCGCGGTTATGTGGTCAAGCAGAATAAGGAGGGTCAGAAGCGCAGCTTCGTACAGCTGACCCTCGCGGGCGGCAAGATCGCCGCCAAGACCCTTTCCGAGACGTTCGGCAAGGAGAAGAACCGCCTGGCACCCACCGACATCGGCATGATGGTCAACGACTACCTCGAAGCGCAGTTCGGCCCGATCATCGACTACAACTTCACGGCCAACGTCGAGAAGGAGTTCGACCGCGTGGCCGAGGGCGACATCACCTGGAGCCGCATGATCGGCGATTTCTACGAACCGTTCCACAAAATGGTCGACACGGCCATCGAGCAGCAGAACGACAAGAAGAACCAGGCCCGCACGCTGGGCACCGACCCCGCGACGGGGCATGCCGTCAAGGCGCGCATCGGCCGCTACGGCCCGATGGTCGAGATCGAGGGGGCCGAGGGCGAGAAAAGCCGCTTCGCCTCGCTCAAGAAGGGGCAGCTCATCGAGTCGATCACCCTCGACGAGGCGCTGGCGCTCTTCGCACTGCCCCGCACGCTGGGCCGGCTCGACAACGGCGACGAGGTGGCCGTGGGCATCGGCAAATACGGCCCCTATGTCCGCTACGGCAAGTCGTTCGCTTCGTTAGGCAAGAGCGACGATCCCTACACGATCACCTACGAGCGGGCCGTGGAGGTCATCGACGCCCACAAGCAGGCCGCCTCGACGGCCCACATTCCGCTGAAGAGTTTCGACGAAGACCCCGACATGCTGGTCAAGAACGGTCGTTACGGCGCCTACCTCGCCTACAAGGGCAAGAACTACCGCCTGCCCAAAGGCACCGATCCGGCGACGCTGACCCTCGACGACTGCATCCGGATCGTCGCCGGAAGCAAGAAATAAATCCATAGTATAGCGCAGGTCTGCCCTTAAGCAGGCGAGCCGTAGCCCCGCCACGCGGAGGCTCGCACCTTGTGCCTCGCCACCGCGGGCTGCACCTCGCATTCCGACTTTCACTTTTCAACTGTCACCTCAACGATGAAAAACCTATTGACGATCTTCGGGGCCTTGTGCACGGTCTTGGCCGCCACGGCCCGCACGCCCGACAAACCGAAAACCGAAGGCTATATCTTCACCGACGGCGCATCGGTTCCCATCACCGCGGTCAAAGACCAGAGCCGCAGCGGCACGTGCTGGAGTTTCTCGACCTGCTCGTTCCTCGAAAGCGAAATCCTACGCGCCGGCGGCGACGAAGTGCATCTGTCGGAGATGTGGATCGCGCGCCACACCTTCATGGACAAGGCCGAAAAATACGTCCGGCTGCACGGCTATCTCAATTTCGCCGAGGGCGGCGCTTCGCACGACGTCGTCGAGACGATCAAGGCCCATGGCATCGTGCCGTTCGAGGCCTATCCGGGGCTGAACTACGGCACCGAGAAGCCCGACTTCCACGAGCTTTCGGCCGCACTCAAAGCCTATCTCGACGCCGTGATCGGCGCCGCCAGGAAATCGGGCAAACCCCTCTCCACGGCCTGGAAGCGCGCTTTCAATGCGCTGCTCGACGAGTATTTCGGCCCCGTGCCCGAAAAGTTTGTCTACCGGGGCGAGGAGTATACGCCCGCGTCGTTCGCGGCGGCGCTGCCCATCGACATGGACGACTACATCGACATCACGTCGTTCACCCATCATCCGTTTTACACGCAGTTCGTTCTCGAAGTGCCCGACAACTGGATGTGGGGCAAGGTCTGCAACCTGCCGCTCGACGAGATGATGGCCGCCGTCGACCATGCGCTCGCCGAGGGCTACGCGCTGGCCTGGGGCACCGACGTAAGCGAAAAAGGCTTCAGCCGCACCAAGGCGATCGGCATCATGCCCGAAAGCCGGAAAGAGAACATGAGCGGCACGGAGGCCGAGAAGTGGGGCAAGCTCACCGCCCAGGAGCAGGAGACCGCCCTTTACTCGTTCGACAAACCCGTGCAGGAGCTGGTCGTGACCCAGGCGATGCGTCAGGAGGCCTACGACAACTACGAGACCACCGACGACCACGGCATGGTCATCGTGGGCCGGGCGACCGACCAGGCCGGCAACCCGTTCTACAAGGTGCTCAATTCGTGGGGCGATCGGCCTCCCTATGGCGGCTACTGGTATTTCTCGCGTCCGTTCGTGGCCTACAAAACGATCTCGATCATGCTCAACAAGCATGCGCTGCCCGCAGCGACGGCCGAAAAATTGGGCCTAAAATAAAACGGACAGCAGGAATATTTCTGCAGCTATTTTTCGAACGCCCCTGAAACCGCATGGTTCGGGGGCGTTTCGATACTACCTTTTCATCGACAATGCGCCTTGCGGAGCCATGCGAGCCGCCTCCCGGCAGAAACCCGCAAAAAGCGCGTGCCCCACAGCAATAACCGGACAGAAATAAACCGGATTATTCTTCGAACTCCACTCCCAGCAGCCTCATCAGGTCGAGAGCCTGGGCACGGAAAATCTGGATGCCGAAGCATCGGGCAACTGCGGTGCGGGAATTTCCTATAGTTATGCGATATAAACCGCTACGCGGTCGGCGAACATTAAGAAACGCAAGGTGAGCGGCTTCCCGCCCGCGATCCGCCCCACGAGGGTGCCGGCATGGAAATCTACCCGCTCGATGCGCAGGTCGTGCAGCAAATCCAACTCCCGACGTCCGGCATACTTGTAAAGCGTCTCCTTGGCGCACCACGTCACGGCCGACCACCGCGCATCGGCCGACAATGCCCGCTCCCCGGCGGTCATATAGCGCGACGCAACGCGCTCGAAATCGCGGTCGAGCGGCTCGATGTCCACGGCGCAAGGCGCTTCGGAGAAAGCGACGGCGATGCTGCCCCGACAATGGGAAACAGCCAGATGAATCGGAGTATCCATGACCACGGGAGCACCGACCTCGTTGTAGACAATCCGCACCTCCGGCACTGTACAGCCCGTCGCGGCAGTCACTTCCTGCCGCACGACAGCCCGCCACGACAACCACTCCGCCCGCCGCGCAGGGGCGAATCCGCGGGCCTGCTCCCGCTCTGCGGAGGTAGTCCAGCGTGCGATAACGCTCTCTGAAAGAGGTCGGGAAACGATCAGTCGGAACACAGCGGCAAAAAAAGAGAACAGTCGATAACGACGACTGAAAAAACACGGTTATTTATCCACGATCGACTATTTGATCTACTCTTATTTTGTCGATGCGGTGGCCGTCCAACTCCTTGATCGTGAAGCGGATGTCGTGCGAGGTAAAGACGTCGCCCTTGCGCGGGAAGTCGCGCTTGAGTTCGAGCATGAGGCCCGCCAACGTTTCGGCTTCGCCTTTCACGTCGGAGAAAGTCTCCTCGTCGAGCGACAGAATCCGCTCGAAGTCGCCGATGTGGGTCTTGCCCTCGAAGAGGTAGCAGCCAGGCCCCAGCCGGGTGTAGAAACTCTCGTCGGTGTCGCTCTCGTCGGATATTTCGCCCACGATCTCCTCGATGATGTCCTCCAGCGACACCAGCCCCAGCGTCGAACCGTACTCGTCGACCACGATCGCCATATGCACCTTGTTCGACTGGAAGTCGCCCAGCAAATCGTTGATCTTCTTGTGCTCGGGCACGAAATAGGGTTTGCGGATCAGCTGCTGCCACCCGAACTCGTTGCCGTGGTTGATGTAGGGCAGCAAATCCTTGACATAGAGCGTGCCGCGGATGTTGTCGATGTCCTCCTCGAAGACCGGGATGCGCGAAAAACCCGAGGCGATGATCGTGCGCTTGACCTTCTCGTAGTCGTCGGTCAGTTCGAGCGCCGTGATGTCCACGCGCGGCTTCATGATCTCCTGCACCTCGGTGTTGACGAAGTTGACGATCCCCGACAGCATCACGTGCTCCTCGGGATTGGAGGTCTGCGTCATGTCGACGGCATCGGCCAGATCGTCGAGCGAAATTTCGCTCTTGTGCGACGCCTTTTCGCTGATGCGGCTGCTCGTCCGCACCAGCACGTAGGAGAGCGGATAGAAAATTTTGCGCAGCACCACCAGCGGCTGTGCCACGAACCGGGCGAAGCGCGCAGGCATGGTCTGCGCCAGCACCTTGGGCAGCACCTCGCCGAAGAGCAGCAGGAAGAATGTGACAACGATCGTCTTGAACAGGAACTCCAGATGCGCGAACGTGAAGAGCGCATCGACGATGCCTGCCATGAAGATGGTGATGCAGATATTCACCAAGTTGTTGGCCACCAGAATGGTCGCCAGCAGCATGTCGACGTCGCCCAGCAGCTTCAACACCGCACCCGCCGAAGCGTCGGTGCGCTGCTTGAGCGCCTGCACATCGTTGTGCGACAACGAGAAAAACGAGGTCTCGGCTCCCGACACGAGCGCCGAAATACACAACAGCAGCAACGTCGCGACGCACCGCACGACGACGTGGGTCGAGAAGCCGTTGAATATGATCCAGGGAACGTGTTCCAACTCCGGACGAATGGGTTAATCGAAAAGCGAGCCGTTGTCGGGTTTCTCCTCGGACGACTGCGCGGCCGCCGCATCGTTGCGCAGCACCTCCTTGCGACCGCCCGACATCTGGACGATGAACTTCGAGTTGCGCGACTGGTAGGCCGGCTTCGAAAGCAAGGCGTCGATGTTGTTGTAGCGCGTCGACTTGGCGCCCAGCACCACCTGCTCGCCGGGCCGCTGCGGCGACTTCGCCGCCAGGGGCTTGATCGGTTCGAGCACCGACTCCGACTGGCTCTCCTTGGTCGGCAGCACGCCGCGCCCGGCCGGCACGATCTGCTTCATGGCCTCGGGCACCTCGTCGCTGCGGAATCCGGTGGCCACCACCACCAGCTCGATGGCGTTGCCCAGCTGCGGTTTCTCGCTGGTACCCCAAATGATGTTGGCGTCGTGCACGATACCCTCCTCGTCCTGCACGCTGGCGTGGGCCTGGATGTATTCGAGGATGCGCGTGACCTCCTCGTACATCAACTCGTCGGCATTGGAAACCGAGATGTTGAGCAGGATGTTCTTCGCACC
>CAMWJM010000005.1 GCA_947174575.1 uncultured Alistipes sp.
ACCTCGTACGAGAGACCGTCGACCTTGATGTCCATCTGGGTGGCGGTGATACCGTTGCGGGTACCTGTCACCTTGAAGTCCATGTCGCCCAGGTGGTCTTCATCGCCCAGGATGTCCGACAACACGGCCCACTTGCCCGTGGCCGAATCGGAGATCAGACCCATGGCGATACCCGACACGGGCTTCTTGATCTTCACGCCGGCATCCATCAGCGCCAGCGTACCGGCGCAGACCGTAGCCATGGACGACGAACCGTTGGACTCCAGAATGTCCGACACCACACGCACGGCATAGGGGTTCTCCTCGCCCAGCGGAATCATGGGCTTCAGAGCGCGCCATGCGAGGTGGCCGTGACCGATCTCGCGGCGGCTCAAGCCGCGTGCGGCCTTGGCCTCGCCCGTGGAGAAGGGCGGGAAGTTGTAGTGCAGCACGAACTGCTCGGTGCCCTGCACGAGCACTTCGTCCTTGACCTTTTCGTCGAGCTTCGTACCCAGCGTTACGGTCGTCAGCGACTGCGTTTCGCCGCGGGTGAAGATCGCCGAACCGTGGGCGGCGGGCAGATAGCCCACCTCGCACCAGATCGGACGGATCTCGTCGGTGCGGCGGCCGTCCAAACGCTTGCCCTCGTCAAGGATCATGTTGCGCATGGCTTTCTTCTGCACGTCGTCGTGGAAATACTTGTGGATCAGCGGAGCTTTCTCCACCAGCTCTTCTTCGGTATAGCGCGATGCGAACTCGGCCTCCAGCGCGTCGAACATGTCGCTGCGCTCGTGCTTCATCGTACCGCTCGTGGCGATAGCGTAGGCCTTGTCGTACAGCTCGCGGATGATCGTCTGGCGCAACTCCTCGTCGTTGACCTCGTGGCAGTAGGTGCGCTTCACATCCTTGCCCAGCTCTTTCGACAACTCGATCTGCACGGCGCAATGCTTCTTGATCTCCTCGTGCGCGAACTTGATCGCCCCGAGCATCACCTCCTCGGAAACCTCCTTCATCTCGCCTTCGACCATGAGGATGTTGTCGATCGTACCGCCGACCATGATGTCGAGGTCGCACTCGGCCATCTCCGAGAAACCGGGGTTGATGGCATACTGGCCGTTCTTACGCACGACGCGCACCTCCGAAATGGGGCCGCCGAACGGAATGTCCGACACGGCCAGGGCAGCCGAAGCGGCCAGACCGGCTAAAGCGTCGGGCTGGATATCCTTATCCGCCGAAATAAGATTGACGGTGACATACACTTCGGCGTGATAGTCCGAGGGGAACAGCGGGCGCAGCGCGCGGTCGATCAGACGGGCCGTCAGCACCTCGGCGTCGTTGGCCTTGCCCTCGCGTTTCATGAAACCGCCGGGGTAACGGCCGCACGAGGCGTATTTCTCCTTGTACTCCACCTGCAAAGGCATGAAGTCGGTGTCGGGTTTGGCGTCCTTGGCCGCGACGACGGTACCGAGCAGCATGGTGTCGCCCATCTTCACGACCACCGAGCCGTCGGCCTGCTTGGCCAGCTTGCCCGTCTCGATCTCGATCTGGCGACCGTCGGCCAGCGTGATGATCTTGCGGACTGCATTGTACAGCTTCTTTTCTTCCATAAGAATTTTAACCTGAAATTATTTTTTCCGAATGATTGTCTTTTACGAAAATGAAGGCAACCCCTTGCGGGAATTGCCCTCATTTCTTCCCCGGCGGACTACTTGCGGAGGTTGAGCGTCTTGACGATGGCGCGGTAGCGCTCGATGTCGACCTCCTTCAGGTACTCCAGCAACTGGCGACGCTTGCCGACCAGACGCAGCAGCGCGCGCTGGGTGCCGAAGTCGTGCTTGTTGCTCTTGAGGTGATTCGTAAGGTGGTTGATACGGTAGGAGAACAACGCGATCTGGCTCTCGGGAGAACCCGTGTCGGTGTTGGACTTGCCGTACTGGCCGAAAAGCTCCTGCTTTTTCTCTGCGGTTAAATAAGCCATTGTGTATTGGATTTATTTAAGTTCCACTCTACGACGCATTCCCCTTACCGTGAATAACGCCAGAGCGTTCGGCAAAGGTACGAATAAATTCACAATTCATGATTCACAATGCACAATTATTTTTCCTTTCGGGCGGAAAAACACGAAGTTTCGGGGGAAAATCGTATTTTTGCACGACAAAACAACGTTTTCGATAAGCCGAGGGCAAAGGTTGCGATTCTTGAGTTTGTCGAAGAACGCAGCCTCTGCCGAGGCGAGAAAAGGTACAAGCTAATCGAACGAATTTTATGTTGAAACGACCTGTCGGCATCTTCCTCGCAGCGATGCTTCTTTCGGCTGCCGCCTGCTCGCCCGACCGCGGTTATACCACCGTCGAGGGGGTCATGCTGGGCACTTTGCTGCGCGTGGTCGCCGATGTCGAGGGGATCGGTGCGCAGGAACTCTACGCCGCCGTCATGGAACTGGATCGCGAAGCCAAGGCCTCGATGTCGATTTTCGACGAGCATTCCCTCTTGAGCCGCCTCAACCGCAACGAGACCGACTCCATAGACCGGCATATCGCCGTCTGCCTGCACTTGGCCGACAGCATCGGCGCTTTGAGCGGCGGATATTACGACGTGACCGTCAAGCCGTTGGTCGAAGCGTGGGGGTTCGCCGGCCGGGAGGCCCAGCGGCAGCCGAACGTCGATTCGCTGCTGCAGTTCGTGGGGCGCGACAAGGTGCGCATCGAAAACGGACGTCTCGTGAAAGCCGATCCGCGCGTGCAGCTCGACTTCAATTCGGTGGCCAAGGGCTACACGGTCGACCTGCTCGCCGCACTGGTCGAGCGTTTCGGTGCGCGGAACTATCTGGTCGACATCGGCGGCGAGGTGCGCTGCCGGGGTGTCAACGCCCATGGCGACCCGTGGCGCATCGGGGTCGAAACGCCGTTCGACGGCAACCTCTCCGACGGCCGCTACCTCCAGAAGCGCATCCGCATGACCGGCGGCGGCCTGGCCACCTCGGGCAACTACCGCCGTTACTATCTCGACGACCGGGGGCGCAAGGTGGCCCACACGATCGATCCGCGCACGGGCCGCAGCGCCCTGTCCCGACTGCTGTCGGTGACCGTGGCGGCACCCACCTGCGCCGAAGCCGACGCTTTGGGCACCATGTTTCTGGCCATGGGCGCCGACGAGGCGCTGGAGGCGGTCGGACGGATGCCCGAAATCGCAGTCTACTTCATCCTGGCCACCGAAAACGAAGAGGAGTACGAAGAATTCGTCTCGCCTGCCCTGCAAGCATCGATCATGAACTGACCCTACGATGAAGAAAGCCCTGTTCCTCTACAACGCCCGGTCGGGCAAAGGCCGTATCGAATGCGATGCGGAGCGGATCTGCGCCGTTTTCCGCGAAGCGGAGTACGACATCGAACCCCTGCCCATCGACTTCGACGCCAACCCGCTCGACGGTCGCGAGCAGATCGACCTGCTGGTCGTGGCCGGCGGCGACGGCACGGTCAACTTCGCCCTCAACGCCATGAAGCGCAAGGGGCTGGACATCCCGATCGGGGTGATCCCGGCCGGCACGGCCAACGACTTCGCCGGGGCGCTCGGCATGTCGTCCGATCCGCTCGAAGCGGCGCGGCAGATCGCTTTCGGGTGCGTCGACCGCGTGGATTGCGGACGGGTCAACGACCGCTATTTCGTCAACGTGCTCTCGTTCGGCATCTTCACCACCACCTCGCAACACACCCCCGACGCGAGCAAGCACCGCATCGGCAAGCTGGCCTACCTGATCGAAGGGTTGAAGGAGTTCCGTTCGATGCACGCCGTACCGCTCGAAGCGGTGGCCGACGGTCAGGCGTTCGACCTCGATTCGCTCATGGTGTTGGTGTTCAACGGCGAGACGGCCGGCGGCTTCCCCCTGGCCCGCCGCGCTTCGATCAAAGACGGCGTGCTCGACTGCCTGATGCTCGAAAAGAAAAACATCGTCCGCTCCACCGGAGCCATGATCCGCTACCTGCTGGGCGGCAACCCCAGGATCGTCCGCCAGCTGCAGGTACGCCGACTCGACATCCGCTCGACGCTCGACGAACCCACCGACGTCGACGGGCAGAAAGGCGCCGAATTCCCGCTGCACATCGAGTGTCTGCCGGGCGGCATGCAGGTCATGGCCGGCCGCGTCCCCGCCCCCGACGAAGCGCATCCCGCCGCCCCGCGCCCCACGGACATGCCTGCGAAATAACGAAATACCGAACCGTCAATATCGAAATTCGATGCCGTCTTCCAAATCCAAAACCCCCGAATACGAAAATCTGCACAAAGTGTCGATTCCGCGCATCAAGAAAGAGCTGCGCGACGTCTTCTACCTCTCCGACGATCTGGTGATCACCTCGCTCGACGCCGAGCACAACACCACGAGCGAGTATCCGGTGTCGATCGACGGTTTTTCGGTCATCATCATGATGGCGGGCGAAGCCGTGGTTTCGATCGACATGACGAACTACACCGTGCGGCCCAACTCGATCGTCTTCTTCAACTCGGGGAGCATCATCCGCACGGTCAGGTGCTCGGCCAATGCGGCGGCGTTCGTGGTGGCGTTCTCCAAATCGTTCATCGACGAGATACAGGTCGACCTGTCGACCTCGCTGCCGGTCTACATGCGCTTCGGCAAAGCCCCCGTGCTGCCGGTCTCGCCGCAGGACGTGGCCGAAATCCGCCAGTTGTTCCAGTTGGTCAAAACCATGCTGCGCAGCGACAAGGAGCGCTATCGCCACGAGATCATCCGCTCGCTCTTCACCACGGCGTTCTATCTCATCACCGAGATCAACCGGCGCGACGATCCCGGCCAGCAGAAGCAGGGGCGCTGCGAAGTGCTCTTCTCCGAGTTCATGAAGCTGCTCGAACAGCACAGCAAACACGAGCGCAACGTGAGCTTCTATGCCAAGCAGCTCAACATCACGCCCAAATACCTCTCCTCGGCCGTCAAGGAGGTGAGCGGCAAGACGGCCGCCCGCTGGATCGACGAATCGGTGATCCTCGAAGCCAAGGCCCTGCTGAAATACTCGGGCATGAGCATCCAGGAGATCGCCTACCACCTCAACTTCTCGACCCAGTCGTTCTTCGGCAAGTACTTCAAACAGCACACCGGCACCTCGCCGTCGCGCTACAAACGCCGCGGCGACAAGGCATAGAACCCGCATCCGTGTTACGACGCTTTTTGCTGCTGCTCGCCTGCAGTGCGGCCCTGACGGGCTGCCGCCCGACCCGGATCGAGCGCCGGGCGGCTCTCGAACGCGAAATCCTCGCGATCGTCGATTCGATGCGGGCCACGGTAGGCGTGGCGGCCGTTCTCGGCCCGGGCGACACCTTGGCAATAGGCCCGCACATAGCCTTTCCCATGGCCAGCGTCTACAAGCTCCACCAGGCACTCGCCGTGCTCGATTCACTCGACCGCGGCGCACTACCCCTCGACATGCCGATACCCGTCGGCCCCTCCGACCTGCGACCCGACACATGGTCGCCCCTGCGCGATGCCCGGCCCGGGGGAGGCTACGAACTCCCGATCGCCGAACTGCTGACCTACAGCATCGCATGGAGCGACAACAACGCCTGCGACCTGCTTTTCCGGTTCCTCGGCGGCCCGGAAACGGCAAACCGCCACATCAAGCGGCTCGGACTCGGCGACACGGCCATCGCCACCGACGAGCAGACCATGCACGCCGATCCCACCACGCAATTTCTCAACCGTACATCGCCGATCGACGCCGTGCGGCTCCTGGAGCGGTTCCGCCGCGGCGAGCTGTCGAACGCCCGACACACCGAATTCCTCCTGCGAACCCTGCTGGCGACCGTCACAGGGCCGAACAAACTGAAAGGGCTGCTGCCGCCCGACGTCCGCGTCGCGCACAAAACCGGGAACGGCTTCCGCGATCGGCAAGGCATCATGGCCGCCGACAACGACATCGGCATCGTCTTCCTGCCCGACGGCCGGGCCTACTCGATCGCCGTCTTCGTGACCGAATCCCGCGAATGCGACAGCCTCGACGCGGCCGTCATCGCCCGCATCTCCCGCTGCATCTACGACTATTTCGAGGCTTGCCCGCAATCGCCCCGTTGAATTTCCGCTGCGCAACACGGCTTTTTGAACCGGACAGGCCGCAGCTTCCTCGCACACCTATAAAAACAGACGCCCCGGAGCCGAACTCCGGGACGTCGCGTATGTTACTCGGCGATCCGATGGGTTATCTGACGCCGGCCGTCTGCTTTTCCAACGCTTTGTCGACCTCGATGATGAAGTCCGACAGCACGTTCATGTAGTTGATGAATGCGTCGTAGGCCGAATCATAGGGATTGAAGTACGAATGCACGTCGCCGTCCGACAGCCACTTGGTGGCCATGTAATAGAAGTGGTCGGAGGTCTGCAGGAAGTTCCACACATAGTCGAAATCGCGGTTGTGCAACCGGGCGATCTTCTCCTTGAGGGCATAGAGTTTCGAAAAAGCCTCGTTCTGCAACTCGTTGCCGAGCCAGGCCGTCACGTCGCGCTCTTCGTCGGCCCACGACATGGCGTGCGGGCAATGGAGCACGGCCACGGGCTGGTACTTGGCGGCCGCTTCGCTCACGGTGGCGAACTCCAGACCATTTTTCTTGTCGAGCAGGGCGGCCGGCAGGGCGCGCATGAACTCGAAGATTCCCGTGTCGGCTTTCTGGTGTTCGCCGAACGTCTCGTAGTCCATGAAGAGGTTGACGACCTCGCCCGGCGTATCCTCCGAAGCGAGCCACTCCACGAACTTGTCGGCCGTCAGCGGCCACCGATCCCACCCTTGGTCGGAGAAACGGAACGCGATGTCGTCCGAGAGCTTGTAGTTGCGCAGCAGCAACCGCATCCGCTGGTCGATAGCGTTGGCATAGACGAAGTTGGGCGACTTCCAGCCCAGCACGTGCTTGGCACCCTCGGCCAGCATGGTGCGGAAGCCCATTTCGGCCACCGTGGCGCCGATCTGGTCGGAATAGATCAGCTCGGTGTTGCGGAACGCCGTGGGGCGCTTGCCGAACTCCTTCTCGATGATCTCCATGTGGAGCTTCACCTGCTCCTCGAAATCCTCCTTCGAGGCGAGCGAGGCGAGCGAATGGGAGTAGGTCTCGGCCAGGAACTCCACGCATCCCGTGGCGGCCAGCTCCTTGAACGAAGTCAGCACCTCGGGAGCGAACGCCCGGAACTGCTCGATGGCCGTACCCGTGATGGAGAACGAACAGCGGAATGCGCCCTGGTTCTCCTTGATGAGTCTGAGCAGCAAGGCGTTCATGGGCAGATAGCACTGCCGGGCCACCTTCTGCATGATCGAACGGTTCAACAGATCGTCCAGATAGTTGTGATCCTTGCCCATGTTGAAGAAACGGTATTTCTTCAACCGCCAGGGCTGGTGCACTTGAAAATAGAGGCAGACAGTTTTCATGAGGGGCTTATTTTATTTTTTACTGATTCTTCGCTTCTTCGATCACCTCTTCGTAGACGGCCTTGATCTTGGCGGCCACGTTGTTCCACTTGAGGTTGGTGACCTCCTCCAAGCCCTTGGCCGCGAACATATTGGCCAATGCGGGATATTTGATCAGGCCGTACATGGCGTCGGCCATGGCGTCGACGTCCCAGTAGTCGACCTTCACGGCATAGTCCAGCACCTCGGCCACGCCGCTCTGCTTGGAGATGATGACCGGCACGTTCGACCGCATGGCTTCGAGCGGCGAAATGCCGAACGGCTCCGACACCGAGGGCATGACGTAAACGTCCGAGAGCTGGAACATCTTGTGCACGTCCTCGCCGCGCAGAAAGCCCGTGAAGTGGAAGCGGTCGGCGATGCCGAGCCGGGCCACGCGCCGGATGACGTGGTTCATCATGTCGCCCGAACCGGCCATGACGAACCGCACATTGGGCATGCGCTTGAGCACCTTGGCGGCCGCCTCGACGAAGTAGTCGGGGCCTTTCTGGTAGGTGATGCGGCCCAGGAACGTGATGATCTTATCCTCCACGCCGCGCTCGGGCGCCTCGCCGGAGTTCTCGGCGAAACGTACGGCATTGTGCATCGTCACGACCCGCTCGGCGGGGATGCCGTAGCGGTTGATGACGATGTTGCGCGTGAGGTTCGAAACGGCCATCACCCGATCGGCGGCCTGCATGCCGGCGCGTTCGATGGCATAGACCTGCGTATTGACGTTCTCGCCGCTGCGGTCGTACTCCGTGGCGTGCATGTGCACGACCAGCGGCTTGCCCGACACGCGTTTGGCCGCGATGCCGGCGAAATAGGTGAGCCAGTCGTGGGCATGGATGATGTCGAACTGCCCCTCCAAGTCCTTGGCGACCTGCGCGGCGACCATGGCATAACGCGCGACCTCCTCCATGAGGTTGGCGCCGTACTTGCCCGAAAAGGTGTAGCGCTGCTTCCAGACGTCGGTCGTCGACCAGGTTTTCTGCCCCGTCTTGACGAACTGTTCGTGGTAGTCGGCATACTCCTCGGGCGAAATGTAGGGCACCATGTTGGAGTCGATGCGGATGAACGACAGGCCGGACAGGATGTCGTCGGCGCCGCTGCCGGTCGCTCCGTAGAGCGCCTCCACCTCGCTGGCGTTCAGCACGTGGGTGAAACGCTGATCCTCGTCGCCATAGGCGTGCGGGACGACGAACGTCACCTCCACGCCGTTGCGCGCCAGACCGCGGGTCATGCCGTAGCAGGCGGTGCCCAGGCCGCCCGCGATATGAGGCGGAAACTCCCAACCGAACATCAAAACTCTCATAACAACAATTCTTTATAACCGACAATTCGCCCGAGGCGCTCCGAGGGGTTCGCACCGTCGGAGATTCGGACTGTGCGCCGCGTCCGGGGCTGCGACCGTCGCCGCACCGCCGAACGGCAGCCCTTATATTTCCTTTTTCCGCTCGCGGATCATGCGATAGACGTTGAGCACCGCCCCCACGCTCCAGGCTTGCGAGACGGCTCCGCGATAGGTATACGGAGGATCGGCGTCGTAGAGGTCGTTGATCGACCCGATGCCGTAGACCTGTATATCCTCCTCGAAGCCGGCCAGCAGCTCCTCGGCCTGCGGCAGGAACCCGTCGCCGTCGATGTCGAAGCATGCCTGCACGTAGAACTGCAGCAGCCACGGCCACACCGACCCGTTCTTGGCGGCGAAGTCGCGTTCGGCGGGAGTACCGTCGCACACACCCTTATAGAGCGGATTGCGCGGCGTGAGCGAACGCAGTCCCTTGGGGGTCAGCAGGTGCTGCCGCACGGTGCGGAGCACGGCGATCTGCGTCTCGATGTCGGGCATCTTGTAGGGCAGACCGCAGGCCACGATCATATTGGGACGGATGGTGTCGTCGGCACCTCCCTCGCCCACATAGTCCGCCAAGTAGCCCTGCGGCAGGCGGAACAGCTCGTCGAACGCGGCGGCCGTACGCACGGGCAGCATCTCCCACTCCGCCACGAACCCGGTGTCGCCGTTCTCCGAAGCGAGCCGCAACGCATAGCAGACCGCATTGTACCAAAGAGCATTGATCTCGACCTGATAGCCGTTGCGCGGGGTGACGGCACGACCCTCGACCACCGAATCCATCCAGGTGAGGGGGTGCGCCTCGTCGGCCGCGGCCCAAATCAGGCCGTTGTCGTTCAGCATCACGCGCCCGGCGATGCCGCGGCGGTAGCTTTCGAGCAGCGCTTTCATCACGCCGCCGTAGCGGTTCCAGATTTCGCGGCCGTCGAGCTTCTGTTCGAGCTGCTGGAGCGTCCAGAAAAGCCACAGGGGCGCATCGGCGGCCACGGCGGCTGATGCCGATCCGGAGAACATGCCGTCGCGCATGTCGCGTACATAGGTGTCGAGCACGGCGATGCAATCCTCCTTGTGATCCTGGGCCAGCGTCAGCCCCGGCAGGGCGATGAACGTCTGCCGCGCCGAGAACCCGGGCCAGGGATAACCGGCCACGACCTCCGTGCGGTCGCCGGGGCGCCGGATGACGAACTGACGCGCCGAATGCTCCAGACAGCTGATGAAGTCGATCTTGTGCGTGCGGCGGGCGATGGAGGCCTCGAACACCTCCTCGATGGTCTTGGTCGAACCCATTTCGTCGAGCGAAGCGGAGAAGACGATGCTCTCGCCTTTCTTGAGTTCGGTCTCGAAATAGCCGGTGGTCATGAGGTCTTCGTGCCCCTCGTAACCGCGGGCGATGTCCTGCAGGTATTCGAAGTCGTAGTACCAGTCGGGGGCGGGTACGAATTCCATGCCGGGCTTGCTGGTCTGCAGGTAGAGCCACGGGAACGACTCGTACAACCGGCATTTGACGCCGTTGACCGCCGGATACGAATGGCCGTTGGCCTCCATATTGGCTTTGGTCAGGGCGTGCTTGTCGCGGAACGCCAGGAACGGACGCAGACGCAGCCGGGTCTCGGAATGCGCGTCGACGAGCGTATAGCGGATCATCAGCTGCGTGCGCTTGTGGATCCACAGCATCTCCTTGCGCAGGATCACGCCGCCCACGCGATAGGTGATCGTCGGGGTGGGCGTATACTGGAAGTCGGTGATGTACTTGTGTCCGCGCGGCTCGTAGACCCCTTTGAAGCGGTGCAGCGCCAGGTTGAAGCTCTGGTCGTGCTGCACGATCGTCTCGTCGAGCGACGACAACAAAAGGTAGGTGCGGTCGCTGTCGTCGATAGGCGCCACGATCAGACCGTGGTAGCGCCGCGTGTTGCAGCAGACGATGGTGGTGCTCATGTAGCCGCCGATGCGGTCGGTGGCGAGCATCTCCCGCTGGAGCGAGTACTCCAGGTTGCCCAGTTCGCTTTTGTCGAAAGTTAATGCTGACATATCGCTGTTAATAACTTTGTTTCGTGTCTTGAAGATAGCGATTTTTTCGCCGACTTGTTCCCGTGTTTCGAAAAAATTCTCTTTCCGGACTCTTTTCGCGTCGTTTTCATCTATACGTACGATGCCTGCAGCCGAAAAAACGATCGTTCCGGCTGCAGGTATCGCTTTCGTCGCCTTATGCCCACTTCACCAGCGCGAAGTCCATGCGGTGGGGCAGATGCTCGTTGCGCGGGAAGACGCGCAGCGCCACGTCGAACGTACCCGTCGAATCGGGCGCATAGTCGAGCGTATAGGTCACCAGGTTGCCCTCGACTTTCGAGCATTCGAGACCCACCGTGCGGGCCACGTTGACGGCATCGTTGCCCACGATCTGCTGGGCGATGACCATCTCCACGCCCAGGTCTTCGGGCCGCAGGTTGGCGATGTCGAGCTTCACCTCGAAGCGGTACTTCTCGCCCACATAGACGGCCTCCTTCTCGATCTTCACGCGCTCGACGTCGACCACGCGCACCTGATCCCATGCGGCCGAAACCTTGCGCTTCCAGGCCGCGATCTCGCGGGCCAGCTTGTAGCCGCCCTGGATCATCTCGCTCTTGCGGGCCGCCAACTTATCGTAGAAGCGCTCTTCGTAGTCGATGAGCATGCGGTTGGTGGTGAAGTTCGAGGCGATGTCGGCCACGCAACGCTTCACCGCAGCCACCCAGTCGTGCGGAATGCCGTCGTGCTCGCGCTTGTAGTAGAGCGGCACGATCTGCTCCTCGATGGTGTTGTAGATCATCTCGGCATCCAGCTCGTCCTGGTAGTGCTGGTCGGCGAACGTACGCTCCATGGGGAGCATCCAGCCGGCGCCCTCCTTGTAGCCCTCGACCCACCAGCCGTCGAGCACCGAGAACTGCATCACGCCGTTCATCACGCACTTCTCGCCCGACGTGCCCGACGCCTCCAGCGGACGGGTCGGGGTGTTGAGCCATACGTCGACGCCCTGCACCATGCGGCGGGCCAGCTCCATGTCGTAGTTCTGCAGGAAGAGGATCTTGCCCACGAACTGCGGCATGGCCGCCACCTCCACGATGCGCTTGATGAGGTCCTGACCCGGCTTGTCGTTGGGGTGCGCCTTGCCGGCGAAGATGAACTGCACGGGGCGCTCCTTATTGTTGACGATGGCCGCCAGACGATCGAGGTTCGTGAAGAGCAGATAGGCGCGCTTGTAGGTGGCGAAGCGGCGCGCAAAACCGATGGTCAACACGTCGGGCTTGATGCCCTCGATGATCTGTACCATCTGACGCGGCGAGTCGAGCCGCACCTGCGCCGGGTCGCTGAAGCGGCGGCGGATATGCTTGATGAGGCGGTTCTTCAGATACATGCGTTCGTTCCACAGCTCCTCGTCGGGAATGTTGTGCACCTTCTGCCAGGCCGGAATATTATAGGTGTGGCCCTCGAATCCGTCGCCGAAATAGCGGGCGTAGAGGCGCCGCAGCGACGTGGCGATCCAGGTCGGGAAGTGCACGCCGTTGGTGACGTAGCCGATGTGCAGCTCGTTCTTGAAATAGCCGGGCCACATGTTGCCCAGAATATCCTTGGAGACTTCGCCATGCAACCACGACACGCCGTTGACCTCCTGCGAGAGGTTGCAAGCCAGCACCGACATCGAGAACTTCTCGCCCGGATCGTTGGGGTTGGTCTTGCCGAGGTTGATATACTGCTCCCACGTGATGCCCAGCACATCGGGATAGTGCGACATATACTGGCGGATCATATGCTCGGGGAATGCGTCGTGACCGGCCGGCACGGGGGTGTGCGTGGTGAAGAGCGACGACGAGCGGATCACCTCCAGCGCCTCGGAGAACGAGAGTTTCTTGTGGTTGACCAACTCGCGGATGCGCTCGATGCCGATGAAAGCGGCGTGGCCCTCGTTGCAGTGGAACACCTGGTGCTTGATGCCCAGTTTGCGCAGGGCGCGGATACCGCCGATACCCAACAGAATCTCCTGCTTGAGGCGGTTCTCCCAGTCGCCGCCGTAGAGGTAGTGGGTGATCTGGCGATCCTCTTCGAGGTTGTCCTCGAAATCGGCGTCCAGCAGATAGAGGTCGGTGCGGCCCACCTGGCATTTCCACACGCGGGCCGACAGCGTACGGCCGGGGAAAGCGATCGTTATGGTGAGCCAGTTGCCCTCCTCGTCGCGCACGGGCGAGATGGGCAGCTTGTAGAAGTTCTGCGCTTCATAAGTCGCCTCCTGCGCCCCCTGGGCCGAAAGACGCTGAGTAAAGTAGCCGTAGCGATACAGCAGACCCACGGCCGCCATCGGCACGTTCTTGTCCGACGCCTCCTTGAGGTAGTCGCCGGCCAGGATACCCAGACCGCCCGAATAGATCTTCAGCGACGAGTGCAGACCGTACTCCATGGAGAAGTAGGAGACCGTCGTGGTCTTGGGATCGGGCTTCTCGTTCATGTACTCATGGAACTGGGCATGTACGGCGTCGAGCTGGGCCAGGAACTGCGAGTCCTGCTCCAACTGCCGAAGCCGCTCCAAGCTCAACTTGTCGAGGAACGCTATGGGATTGCGCTCGCAGGCGGCCCACAATGCGGGGTCGATGTTCTCGAAGAGGTCGCGGGCGCCGGGATTCCAGCACCACCACAGGTTGCGCGACAGCTCCTCCAGCGCATGCAGGCGCGCCGGCAGGGTCTTTTCGACCATCATGCGGTTCCAGTTGGGTTTCTCGACGAAGAGCTGCTGACGCACGAAGTTGATCTGCTCGTTGCGCGAGCCGCCGTCGTCCAGCACGGCGCGGTTCGTCCGGGCGATCGAAGTCTCGATCGCTTCGGAATAGGCCTTCTCATAAGCCTCGTAGAGGTGTTCCCACAGCGCCGATTTCGAGATTTCGTAGGCCGAGCGGCGCACCGACTCCACCTGCCGGGCGTCGAGTCGGCTGAAACGCAGCAGCGCGTCGGCGATGCCGGCCACCACCTCGCGGTCGTTGTAGTCGTCGCGACGGATCACCTCCACGCCGTCGTGCTCGGGCAGCTTCTCCACCCAGAGGCCGAAGCCGGCCAGCGTGGTCGTAAGGGTCGGCACCGAGAATGCCACCGATTCGAGCGGCGTGTAGCCCCACGGCTCGTAGTACGACGGGAAGACCGTCACATCCATACCCACCAGCAGCTCGTAATAGTCCTTGCCGAAGATGCCGTCGTTGCGGTTGAGGTAGGTCGGCACGAAGATCACCTTGACCTTCGAATCCTCGGTCGTGAGGATCGAGCCGTTCAACGCATTGACGACGGGATCGCCGGCCGGATTTTCGAGCAGGTGGGTCGAATATTTGTACTGCCCGCCGTCGATGGGCTGCGACGGGTCGGCCAGATGGGCCTGCAGGTCGCGGCGCGGGCCGAGGTTGCCGGCCGGCACGGTGACGTAGGCCAGCACCTCGCGGTCGAGTTTGTCCGACGCGGCCAGCGTCTTGAGCGACTCGATGAAGACATCGATGCCCTTGTTGCGGAATTCGTAGCGGCCGCTCGTGCCGACGATCAGCGGATCCGAAGCGAACTTCCGGCCCAGGCAGGCCTCGGCCACCTCGATCATGCTCTTGCGGGCCTCGGCGCGCTTGGCGTCGTAGGTCTCGCCCGTCCAGACGAATCCGTTCTCGAAGCCGTTGGGCGTCACGCAGTCCGGCTCGCGATTGAGCAGATATTTGCACTCGTTGGCCGTGATGTCGCTCACCGTGATGAACGCGTCGTGATACGTGGCGGC
>CAMWJM010000006.1 GCA_947174575.1 uncultured Alistipes sp.
CCCACACTTCGGGCACGGGTTCGACGCGAGTGAGGAGATCGGCCATGATCTTGCCGAAATGGCGCCGGGCGCCGGGATCGGAACAAGCCTGGAAATCGACGCGGCAAAATCTCTCCACGAACGGTTCGAAGCGCTCGCGGGCGCCGAAATAGATGCGTTCGAGGACGTAGGCGCCGCGGAACGCCAACTTATGCCGCACCTCCGCCGGCCACTCCGAGCGAGGCTCCGTCGCCAGCGCATAGAGCAACCCGACGGCATCCGCGCGGAGCACGTCGGAAGCCGTGCGGTCGGCGAACCGAGCGCCGAAGCGGCCGGAGAGCGAGCGGAGCAACTCGTCGCGGGTCATCGGCCGCTAAAAAATCTTCTTTTTGGAAGTCGTAACGACAAAGTCCTTGAGATAGAACGGCTCGAAGTAGGCGACGTCCTCCGTGCGGCCGGCGTCGAGCGCTTGCTGTGCGAGGCGTGCCAAACCGCGGGCCGACGGTGCTACCTCGACGAAAAGGGCATCGGGCAGCATATCGGAACATTTGCGCGCCCCGTTGCCGAAAATCACGAACGGCCGGCCCGAACGACGGAACGCTGCGAAACTCCCGCCGTCGACCACTTCGGCGACGACCTCCGACTGCGGAGTGCCGGCGCTGTCGAAGACCTGCGCATAGACCTCCATGCGCCGGGCGTCGACCATCGGACAGAGCAGCGCATGCGCCCAGTCGTCGACCGCCAGGATGCCCGCTTCGTGATCCTCGCGAGCCACCTCGACCAACGCATCGAGCGACCCCACGGCCACCAGCGGCTTGCCCAGTCCGTAGCACAACCCTTTGGCCAGCGACACGCCGATCCGCAGCCCCGTGTAGGAACCCGGCCCCTTGCCGACGGCCACGGCATCCAATTCGTCGGGTGCGAGGCCCGTTTCGCGCAGCAGTTCGTCGACGAAAAGCGCCGCCTTGCGGGCATGATCGCGCCCCTGGTCGCTTTCGCGCAACGACAGCAGCACCCCGTCGCGCGCAATCCCCACCGAACAGATGTCGGTGCCGGTTTCTATGCAAAGAATCAATGACATAGCTACTTTCTGAAGTTTTTCATCGCCTTGTCCATCTCGCGACGGGCGTCGTTCTCCTTGAGGTATTCGCGCTTGTCGTACGACTTGCGGCCCCGGGCCAGCCCGACGACCACCTTGGCCAGACCGCGGTCGTTCAGGAACAGCCGCAGCCCCACGATCGTGAGGCCCTTGTCCTGCGCGGCGCGCTGCATCTTGCCGATTTCGCGGGCCGTCAGCAGCAGTTTGCGGTCGCGGCGCGGCGCATGGTTGTTGCACGTACCCCACGCATATTCGGCGATATTGACTCCGCGAATCCACACCTCGCCCTTGTCGAAATAACAAAACGAATCGGTCATCGAAGCCTTGCCGGCGCGGATCGACTTGATCTCCGTGCCGACCAGCACGACGCCGGCCGTCCACTCCTCGATGATCTCGTAATCGAACGTGGCGCGCTTGTTCCTTATATTTATCTTTTTCTGTTCGGACATACTCGAAAAGGCGTTGCGCCCATTTCCACCGACCCCTTTCCCTGCCGTGCTCGACCGCCGGTACCCCGTTCATGCCGCCGCATAGGAAAAAACGGCACGCAAATTGCGATTTTCAGTCGCAGGGGTGGGAATCGGTTCAAGGTAACCAATTCTTTTATCTTTGATATGTTTTACACTTCTTTCTGTTTATTTTCTGTTTGCACACGGTGTGCGCAGCGATGCGTACACGACCCGAATCCCGCCCCTTTTTTCACAAAATCACACGCTGCAACTTCTTGGCCATGGTCGCCTTGGCTTGGTTCAACACGGCAAGCCGCTGCATCACCTCGCCCTGCGTCTCCTCCGACAGCTCCGCATCGTCCAGCCGGGTCTGCAACTCCTTGATCATTCCCTCTATGACCTTCGACTTGTAGAGCGCCACGGCTTTGGGAACCCCCACGGCCAACATCTCGGCCTCGCTCTCGACATGCACCTCCTTGCGCTTCCACAACTCGCTGGCGACATAGTTGTCGTCCGAAGTGAGAATATCCACCGAGACATTGCAGACATCCGGGTCGAGGTGGTTGATGAAAAGGTGCGCCGGCACTTCGACCCCCACGCCCGACTGCTGCCACTGCTCCAGATAGGCGGCCCGAATCTTGTCGTAGCTCGGATTGCGGAACGTCAGATCGCCGTCGGCCAGTTCGTCGAAAATCACCTCCGCCACGTTGCAGGCCACCATGTTGCGTCCCTCCTTGAAGTCGAACGAGCAATGGCCGTATTTGAGCAGATACTTGCACAACTCGCGCTCCAGGGCATCGGTGCTGCTGCCCGCTTCGACCTGCTTCACATACTCCACCTCGGGTTGCGGAGCCGGAGTTTCGCGCCGCAGGGCCGTCTGGCGCCGCACGAACTCGTCGGTTTCGCGATCGCCGGTGGTCGAAAGGCGTTTGCGCGCTACCTCCGAGACGAGAATCTGCTCGTCGATCTCCATGATGCGGGCGCACTCCTTGATGTAGACCGACCGCTGGATCGGATCGGGAATCTGCGCGATCGACTGCACCATGTCGCCGATCAGAGCCGCTTTTTTGATCGGGTCGCCCTGAGCGTCCTGCAAGAGCAGTTTGGCTTTGAATGCCAGGAAATCCTGTTCGTTGGTGCGGATATACTCCTGCAGCTCGGCGGCCGTATGGCTGCGGGCGAACGAATCGGGGTCTTCAGGTTCGGGCAGCAGCACCACGCGCACGTTCATGCCCTCCTTGAGGATCATGTCGATACCGCGCAGCGACGCGTGGATGCCGGCCGAGTCGCCGTCGTAGATGACGGTGATGTTCTTCGTGAAGCGGTTGAGCAGGCGGATCTGCTCGGTGGTGAGCGACGTACCCGACGAAGCCACGACGTTCTCGACACCGGCCTGGTGCATCGAGATGACGTCGGTGTAGCCCTCGACCATGATCGCGAAATCCTGCTGCTGGATCGCTTTCTTGGCGAAATAGAGGCCGTAAAGCTCCCGTTTCTTGCTGTATATCTCGCTCTCGGGCGAATTCTGGTACTTGGCGACTTTCTTGTCGGTGCGGAGCGTACGGCCGCCGAACGCCACGATGCGGCCCGAGATGTTGTGCACGGGGAACATCACGCGGTCGTGGAACCGGTCGAAAAGCGAACCGTCGCGCTCGCTTTTGAGCGACAGACCCGTGGAGAGCAGGAACTCCTCCTTGTAGCCGGCCGCCAGAGCATCCTTGGACATCTTGTCGCCCTTGGCAGGGCAGAAGCCGAGGCCGAATTTCTCGATCGTGGCGTCGGTCATGCCGCGCTGCTGGCGGAAGTAGCTCATGCCGACGCTCATGCCCTCGCTTTCGTGGTGGAGGTAGTGGGCGAAGTAGTCGGCGGCCCAACCGTTGAGCGCGAACATCGACTCGCGGTCGTCGTTGCGGCGCGCCTCCTCGGGCGTCATCTCCTTCTCCTTGACCTCGATGCCGTAGCGTTTGGCCACCATCTTGAGCGCCTCGGGATAGGCGATGCCCTCGTGCTCCATCAGGAACGTCACGGCATTGCCGCCCTTGCCGCAGCCGAAGCATTTGTAGACCCCCTTGGAGGGCGAAACGACGAACGACGGGGTTTTCTCGTTGTGGAACGGACAGCACGCCTGGTAGTTCACGCCCTTGCGTTTGAGCGTAACGTAGTCGCCGATAATCTCCACGATATTGGCGGCGGCATAAATTCGGTCTACTGTCTCCCGGTCGATCATAATAGTATGCAAAGGTAGGAATAATTCATAATTCATAATTCACAATTCACAATTTATTTCGGAGACGCAGAAACCGCCTACGACCAAAAAAAGCGATTCTGAATTGTGAATTATGAATTATGAATTAAATTTGCGTCATGGATTTCAAACTGGTATCGGACTATGCCCCCACGGGCGACCAGCCGGAGGCGATCGCACAGCTTTTAGGCGCGATCCGCGGCGGGTCGCAGCACAACACGCTGCTGGGCATCACCGGTTCGGGCAAGACGTTCACGGTGGCCAACGTCATCGCGGAGCTGAAGCGTCCGACGCTGGTTTTGAGCCACAACAAGACGCTGGCGGCGCAGCTCTACGGCGAGTTCAAGAACTTCTTCCCCGAGAACGCCGTCGAATACTTCGTATCGTATTACGACTACTACCAGCCCGAAGCCTATCTTCCGGCGTCGGACACCTATATAGAAAAAGACCTCTCGATCAACGACGAGATCGAGAAGATGCGTCTGCAGACCGTCGCCACGCTGCTCTCGGGCCGCCGCGACGTGATCGTCGTGTCGAGCGTGTCGTGTCTCTACGGCGCCGGCAACCCGGCCGATTTCCATGCCACGGCGATCCACATCGAAACGGGGCAGATCGTCAACTATAAACATTTCCTCTACAAGCTGGTCGAAGCGCTCTACACCCGCACCGAACGCGACCTCGAACCCTCCACGTTCCGCGTGAACGGCGATACGGTGGACATCATGGCGGCGTTCGGCGAGTTCGGCAGCCAATGTTTCCGCGTGATGTTCTTCGACAACGAGGTCGAGGCCATCCACGCCATCGATCCCGTGACGGGACAGCGGCTCCACACGCTCGATTCGCTGACGCTCTACCCTACGAGTCTCTTCGTGACGACCAAGGAGCGCATCCACACGGCCGTGCAGCAGATCTATCTGGATTTGGGCAAGCAGATCGAGTTTTTCGAACGCGCGGGCCGTACGATGGAGGCGCAGCGCATCAAGCAGCGCGTGGAATACGACGTGGAAATGATCAAGGAGCTGGGCTACTGCCCCGGCATCGAGAACTACTCGCGCTATTTCGACGGACGCGCCGCCGGCACGCGCCCGTTCTGTCTTTTGGACTACTTCCCGCAGGACTATCTGATGGTCGTGGACGAGAGCCATGTGACGATCCCCCAGGTGCACGCCATGTTCGGCGGCGACCGGGCGCGCAAAGAGAATCTGGTGGAATACGGCTTCCGCCTCCCCGCGGCCAAGGACAACCGCCCGCTGACGTTCGGCGAGTTCGAACAGCTGCAGGGCACGACGATCTACGTGAGCGCCACGCCGGCCGACTGGGAGTTGATGAAGAGCGAAGGGGTGATCGTCGAGCAGTTGATCCGCCCCACGGGACTGGTCGATCCGCCCCTGGAAGTGCGCGTGACGCTCAACCAGATCGACGACCTGATCGAGGAGATCGACAAACGGGTCAAAAACGACGATAAAGTGCTGGTGACGACCATCACCAAACGCATGGCCGAGGAGCTGTCGAAGTATTTCGA
This sequence comes from uncultured Alistipes sp., assembly GCA_947174575.1. Lineage (GTDB taxonomy): Bacteria > Bacteroidota > Bacteroidia > Bacteroidales > Rikenellaceae > Alistipes. The sequence goes on from CAMWJM010000006.1 coordinate 5,295, forward strand.
CCGCGTGGGCATCCGCAACCGCTACATCCACTCCGACGTCGACACGCTGGAGCGCATCCAGATTCTGGAAGACCTCCGGGCGGGGATGTTCGACGTGCTGGTGGGCGTCAACCTGCTGCGCGAGGGCCTCGACCTGCCGGAAGTGGCGCTGGTGGCGATTCTGGACGCCGACAAGGAGGGATTCCTGCGCAACGTGCGTTCGCTCACGCAGATCGCCGGACGTGCGGCGCGCCACTCGCAGGGCAACGTAATCCTCTATGCCGACACCTGCACCGATTCGATGCGCTACACGATCGAGCAGAGCAACCGCCGCCGCGAGATTCAGGTGCGCTACAACATGGAACACGGCATGTTTCCGCGGCGTGCACAACGCAGCGGCACGGGGCAAAGCACACTGCTGGCGGGAAAAGCCTCGGCGGCCGACATCGACCTGGCGGCCTATGCCGGCGGAAATACGGAGATGCTGGCAGCGGATGTTCGGGGCGGCTACACGGCAGGCGCTCCGCTGCCGGGTGCCGGCGAGAATCTCGACGCATTGATCGCCCGGGCGCGCGAAGACATGGAGCGGGCCGCGAAGTCGCTCGACTTTCTGGCCGCGGCGAAATTCCGCGACCGCATGTACGAATTGCAGAAGCTGCGCGACGAAAACAAGAAGTAGCGAACCGCCCCGCGCATCGGCGTTCGCCCCCGCCTCAACCTTTCTCCGTCCGGAATGTGAAGTACTTGGCTGCCAGGTAGCTGTACAAGGTCGTGACGCACGTGGTCAGCACTTTCGCGGGCGTGGGCCACACGCCGCACACCTCGACGAAGAATTTCAACCCCGCATAAGTCAGCACGATGGAGCCGGCGACCGAAAGGGCGTAACGCCACAACTGGGTACCCGTCCGCAGGGAAGAGCGGCGGAACGCGACGTTGCGGTTGAGCCAGAAACCGACGAAAAAGGTGAGCGGAAATACCAGAATCAGCGCCGCGATATGGGGCGACAGCACCACGAAGCCCAGATCGAAAAACCGGCGGGCCACCACGTAATTGTAGATCGCGAAATAGCACGCCGGATCGAACACGCCATAGGTCATTCCGCCGCACGCGGCATAGCGGAATGTCTCCAAAGGCAATACCGAGGCGACGGGCCGGATATAACACCGGTCGATCGCCTCGGTTATCGCATCGGACAGACGCATCAACGTCCCGTATAAGTCCACAGATCGGGGAACAGCCCGCGGTATTCGGCCTTGAAGCGGTCGCAGGCCTCGAGGTCGTCGGAGACGAACGGCGCCACCATCAACTTGTCGCCGAACCGATAGATGCCGCACCGCATCGACGGCACCATGCGTTCGAGCATGGCTGCGGCACGGGCCGCATTCCCGGGTACGGCGAAGACTCCGTACACCACGTAACGGCGCTTCGACACGAGCGAAGCGGGAGCCGCGGCACTGCCCGACGGCTCGACGCCGCCATGCTGCGCGGCGAACGAGAGCAGCGCGGGCTCGACAGGTTGTGCGGGATCGGTCTCTTCAGCCTCCTCGACCTCGTTCACCGAAGTCTCCGAATCGGAGAGCGAGGATTCGAACGTCGAGAACTCCGCCTCGCGCTCGGAATAGACGAAATAGCCCACGACGAGCGCCGCCAGCACGGCGAACGCAGCGACCCAGATCGCCCAGTCGTATTTCCGGCGCCGCACCTGCACGAGCGCATGCCCCTGCGGGTTGAGCATGTGGTCGAACTCGGGATCGGGCGTGAAATGCTTCGACCGCAATTCGCCCACGCCCTCGATCACCAGGCCGTTTTCGACCGTCACGTTCTCCAACCAGCGGTCGTAGATGGACTGCGCCGTTTCCGGCTCGCAATGCGCGGCCCGGGCGATCTCGTCGACCAGCGAAACGCCGCGCTGCTGCGCAGAGAAGCGCACGGCGCTATACGGAGGTTCGACCATCGTTTGCGTCACGGGCCGGGCGCTCTCCTTCTCCACGAACAGCGTACCCACGCCGGGCAGGAAATACTCGCCTCCGGCAGCCAGCCGATTGGCTATCAAACGGTTGACTTGATCGATCATCGGATTCTTGTTCATCGTTTATCGTTTTTTAACGGTTGTAGTCGCGGAACGTGCGGGCGCCTCTGCTTCGGGCCGCGTCGCACCCCGCCAGATCATGTATATGCCCAGTATGATGAAAGGGATGCTCAACCATTGTCCCATGTCGAGCGTCCATCCCTTCTCGAAAGCCTCCTGCTCGGTCTTGATGAACTCGATGAAGAAGCGGGTCAAGAAAATGCCCTCCAGCCCCACGCCGAACAGGATGCCGGGACGCCGACGCGCCAGGTCGCGCCCGAAATAGAGCCAGCACAGCACGGCGAACGTAGCCAGGTAGCACAACGCCTCGTAGATCTGCGTCGGATGCACCGGCAGCGGGGCGAACTCGCGCACCCACTTGGCCGAGCGGACGAACCGGAAACCCCACGGCAGCGAAGTGGCCGTGCCGAAGATTTCCGAATTGAAAAGATTGCCCAACCGCACGAACGCCCCGCCGATGCCCACGGCGATCATGATCCGGTCGAGCGACCAGACGTAGGGCAGCTTGTTCTTGCGCGAAAAGAGCCACAGCCCCACGAGCAGACCGATGGCGGCGCCATGGCTGGCCAGCCCGCCGTCGCGGAAGCCCGTGACGATCGTCCACGGTTCGCGCAGATACTCCATCGTATCGTAAAAGAGGCAATGCCCCAGGCGTGCGCCGATGATCGTGGCCAGCGTACCGTAGATGAATATCGACTCCGAAACTTTCTCGGGCAGCCCCTCGCGCTTGCAGAAGCAGTCGAAGAGCTTGGCGCCGACCAAAATGGCCAGCACCCACATCACCCCGTAATAACGGATGTCGAGCGACCCGATGTCGAAGAACACCGGATCGAAATCCCAAACTATGTCCAAAAATCGTATCATTCATTCGAAGTTTAACGGGTCGTACGAACAGGGCGCCTACTGCATCTGCTGCAGATCGGCTTTCTTGAGCGTGAACGAAAAAGTGCTGCCTACGCCCATCTCGCTGCGCACCGAGATGCGCTCGCCGTGAGCCTCGACGATGTGCTTGACGATCGCCAGGCCCAGGCCCGTGCCGCCCTGCTCGCGCGAACGCCCCTTGTCGGTGCGGTAGAAGCGCTCGAAGACACGCGGCAGATCCTCCTTGCCGATGCCCTGGCCGTTGTCCTCGATCTCCACGAGAAGTTTGTCGAGCATGTCGCGGAAGCGGATGCGCGTCGACCCGCCCTCCTTGCCGTAGCGGATCGAGTTGATGATCAGATTGACGAAGACCTGCCCGATATAGTGCTTGTCGGCCCAGGCCCAAAAAGGCGAGGGCAGATTCTCGGCCCCCTTGACCGAAATCTTGATCTTCTTCTTGTCGGCCTCCATCTCGGCCTGCTCGGCGATCTCCTTGGCCAGCGCCACGACGTCGAACCGCTCCATGTCGAGCCGGTTCATGCTGCTCTCCAGCTTGGAAATGGTGTCCAGATCGTTGACGATGTTGATCAGGCGGTCGATGCTTTTCTCGGCGCGTTCGAGGAACTTGCGGTTGATCAACTCGTCTTCCAGCCCGCCGTCCAGAAGGGTCGATATATAGCCCTGGATGTTGAAGATCGGGGTCTTCAGCTCGTGGGCCACATTGCCCAGATACTGTTTGCGGAAATGCTCGGCCTCCTTCAGGCGGGCGATCTCCTTGTCGTTGGTATCGGCCCAGGCGGTCAGCTCCTCGCCGATGTTCTCGACGCGCTTGTCCCGCAGCTCGGAGAAGATCTCGTTGGTGTGGACGTCGCGCGAAAGGACGATCGAGTAGATCGGCTTGAGCTTGTAGGCCACATACTTGCGGATGATGAAGAGCGCCGCGAGCGCCATGACGGCGAAGACCCCGGCCGCGACGCTCAACGTCAGCCACCACACCGCCTCGAACAGCGTCGCGCCGACGGCCACGATGACCGCCGCGAGCAACGCGATCCACAACGAAGCGCCCTCCTTGGTTTTGATATTGACCATATGGATTCGAATTTATGCGTCGCAACGTGCCCGTCCGGCTGCGAAAGCGGGCGGGAGACGCGGACTACCTATTTATATTGCTGCATGAGACGGGCGATGTACTTGCCCACGATGTCGAACTCCAGATTGACCACCGAACCGACGTCGATCCGGCAGAAGTTGGTGTGTTCGAACGTATAAGGGATGATCGCCACGCGGAAGCTGTCGGCTTTCGAGTCGCAGACCGTGAGGCTCACGCCGTTGACCGCCACGGAGCCTTTCTCCACGGTGCAGAGGCCGCCGCCCCGGGGTTCGTACTCGAAAGTGAAATACCAGCTGCCGGCGGCATCCTCCCGGGCCGTGCAGCGGGCCGTCTGGTCGACATGACCCTGCACGATATGCCCGTCGAGCAGGGCATCGGGTTTCATAGAACGCTCCAGATTGACCAGATCGCCCACTTCGAGCAGCCCCAGGTTGCTCCGGTCGAGGGTCTCCTTCATGGCGGTGACCGTGTAGGTGTCGCCCGCGATCTCCACGACCGTCAGACAGACGCCGTTATGCGCGATGCTCTGGTCGATTTTCAGCTCCTGCGCGAAGTCGGCCCGAAGCGTAAAATGCTTGTTCTGGCGATCCGAACGGATGGCTATGACCTCCGCGGTTCGCTCCACGATGCCTGAAAACATGGCTCTACGTATTGATTATCAATTTACCTTTTACCTTGTACACGCTGCGTATGTCGTTGATGTCGAGAACGATGTCGTCGTAGTTCTCGCTATCGCCGGCGACCAGACGCAACCGCTGTTCGTCCTCGGCGGCGCGTACTATACGCAAAGTTACAATTTTTCGGCTGATAATCACGTATTCTTCACCGGGAATAATTTCATCCCGATCGATATTTTTCAAAAAAACCACCGTTCCGGGCGGAATCGACCGCCCCATGGCCCGCCCCGAATAGAGCATCGCCAGGTCGCAATCGCCCATGCGGGGCATCATCGCGTCGCTCTCGGATTCGAGGTGCTGCAGATGGGCGATCCCCTCCTCGACGTCTACATTATAAAAAGGTATCTGTACCCCGCGCAGCTGCGGATCGGCGAACATCTGCCCGTCGCCCGTCAGCAGCCACAGCTTGTCGATCTGCGGGAAATGGGTCACGATGCGCTGGGCCACGTCGAGCGAAATGCCGTTGTTGCCGCGCTTGATCTGGTAGAGATTCTCGCCGCGCGCCAGACCGATATGGCGGGCGAAGTAGTTGGTCGACATGTTCGCCCACTTGATGACGGCTTCGATTCTTTCCCAATTATTCCGCTTTTCCCGCATTTTGTTTCTCAATTAAAAAAAATTCGTATCTTTGCGCATCCGGTCCCGTAGTTCAATGGATAGAATATAAGATTCCGGTTCTTACGATATGGGTTCGATTCCCGTCGGGACTACTTCGAGCACGAATGCTGAAAAAGAGGCATTCGTGCTTTTTTCATTCGGACTGTCGCGCGGCACGTTTCCCTGTCGCAAAAGTAATAACAAATTCCTTGCGAACAACAAAAAATAGTATTTTTAACTTATTTTATAGCATATTCGGTCTTATGTATTACAATTATTCGCCTTGCGTACGCAATTAAAAGGCCCGCTATTCGTTCGGGCAAAATGCGGAATTATAATCGGCAAACGCCATGCCGGGCAAATATCGGACTTCGGAGATGCGTTGCCGAAAACATTTTTTTCATGCCGGCATAGGATAATTCGACATTTTAACGTTATATTTGGCGAACGAAAACTTGAAACGGAAGCAAAACCATGAAAAAATCGATTTTCTTCTTGCTCGCAACATGTTGCGCCCTCGGATTCTTCTCGTGCAACGAGCCCGACGACCGGGTGCCTCTCTTTAATGCATTCGTCACGGTGCACCAACGCGCCATAGCCGGCGACTACTATTTCGAAACCGACACGCACAAGACCATCTATCCGAGCGACAAGAGCTATCTCGTCGACTATGTGCCCCGGGAGGGCCAGCGGGCTTTCATCACATTCGGTCTGCACGACGAGAAGATCGAGAATTACGACTACAATGCCGTCATATACGGTCTTATAGATATTTACGCTTCCGAAGCCTCCATCATCGCCAGCAAGGAGGAACTGGACGAGCTTCCCGATGACCCGATCATAGTGGATTCCAAATACAGCTGGCTGGAGGGCGACTGGATGACGCTGCGCGTGTACCCGATTGCGGATATAAAAAAACACACGTTCCATCTCTTCATCAACGACGCAGACCCCGCGGATGCCGAGCTGGACTATGTGAATATGGAGCTGCGCCACGACCGGGGCGGCGACACGGAGGATACCTATTACGGCGACTATATTTCGTTCAACCTGCAGGCGATCCGCTCCCGACTCGAAGGCAAGAGAGGCATCAAGCTCCGGTTCAAGAACGACGGCGGGCAATCCGAATCGATTCGGTTCGAACGCGCCTCCGAATAACGCCCGACCGCCCGACCGGCTATTTCGACCGACCCGCCTTTTCGAGGCGGGTCGGATTTTTATGCCGATCGCAATACGCCGCGATCTCCGCCAGCTCTCCTGCAACTTTTCTTCGATCTTTGCAGTTTCTGCAGCTCCCGGCACCTCGGATAGAGGGTAGGGCGCCGTGCCCCCTGCAATCTGCAGCGGAAACACGACACCGAAGGTACTCGGCACCGAGCAAGTTGAAAGGGAGTTTATTCGTATCTTTAACTGAAGTCGAAGATACTCGGTCTCTGCAATACCCAAATAAATTTGCGACTTTTCGTATCTTTGGCTTTACCCAAGATACTCCCGCTCGGCAAAATGCAAGCAATTCGGTTTTGCATTTGGCTCTTCGTATCTTTGGCTGCGCCGAAGATACTCCGGTCTCGGCATAATCAAGCTATCGCTTGCTTCTGCGCTCGACTTTTCGTATCTTTGTCCCATGTCTATCGTACGCAATACAGAGAGCGATCTCGAATTCGAAAACAAGATCCGCCCGCAGGAGCTGGAAAACTTCGCGGGACAGGAGAAGATCGTCGAGAATCTGCGCATCTTCATCAAAGCGGCGCTCATGCGGGGCGATTCGCTGGATCATGTGCTGCTGCACGGCCCTCCGGGTCTGGGCAAAACCACGCTGGCCAACATCATCGCCAACGAAATGGGAGCGCAGCTGCGCCTGACCTCCGGGCCGGTTCTCGACAAGCCGGGCGACCTGGCGGGGCTGCTGACCAACCTCAACCCGGGCGACGTGCTGTTCATCGACGAGATCCACCGGTTGAGTCCCATCGTCGAGGAGTATCTCTACTCGGCCATGGAGGATTACAAGATCGACATCGTGCTCGACAAAGGCCCCTCGGCCCGCTCGATCCAGATCGAACTGGCTCCGTTCACGCTCATCGGCGCCACGACGCGCAGCGGTCTGCTGACCTCGCCCCTGCGGGCGCGCTTCGGCATCCAATGCCACCTGGAGTACTACGACGCCCCTGTTCTGGCCGGCATCGTCCGCCGTTCGGCCCGCATTCTCGACGTGTCGATCGACGACGATGCGGCGCACGAAGTGGCTCTGCGCTCGCGCGGTACGCCCCGTATCGCCAATGCTCTGCTGCGGCGGGTGCGCGATTTCGCCATGGTCAAGGGCGAGGGACATATCGATCTCGAAATCACGCGCATCGCTCTGGCGGCGCTCAACATCGACTCGCGCGGTCTGGATCAGATGGACAACAAGATTCTGGGCACGATCATCGAAAAGTTCGGCGGCGGCCCCGTAGGCCTCAACACCGTGGCTACGGCCGTGGGCGAAGAAGCCGGCACGATCGAGGAGGTCTACGAACCGTTCCTCATCAAGGAGGGCTTCCTCAAACGTACGCCGCGAGGTCGCGAAGTCACCGAGGTAGCCTACAAACACCTGGGGTTCAACGCACCCCGTGAAGAAAATTCGCTGTTTTAGAACGCCATGAATATCTCCATCGATTCCCGGAGTTGCATCCGCTGCGGCCGATGCGTCAAGGCCTGCCCGGCGTCGGTCTTCGGACAGGAAAAGGCCGGTGCCGACGTGACGGTCGACACGCCCGAGAACTGCATCGGCTGCGGCCATTGTGCCGCCGCATGCCCCACGGCAGCCATGCGGCACTCCGAGTTCCCGCCCGAAAAGGTGCACCCCGTCGACCGCTCGCAGCTGCCGACGCCCGAGCAATTGATGCTCCTCTGCAAGGCCCGCCGCTCCAACCGCGCACTGACCCGCAAACCGGTACCGCAAGAGTCGCTCGATCGCATTTTGGAGGCCGCGCACACGGCTCCTACGGCCAGCAACATAC
>CAMWJM010000007.1 GCA_947174575.1 uncultured Alistipes sp.
GATAAATACTACATTCTTTCTCTCAAAAATAACCAGTAATTCAAAGAACCTATTGAAAAAACTCCGCATCTTGCGATGCGAAAGGACTGCAAAGATAAGCGATCTTTTTCAATCCTGCAAATATTTTTTCAAGAACGTCGCATTTTTCGATTTCCACCGTCCGCACGAGGATTTCGAACCCTCTTTTCGCGAACTCTCGATCTTCGTAAGAACCGTGCTTTTCTCAAATGCGGATGCAAAGGTAGCGACAATTTTCGAACCTGCAAATATTTTCGCATCTTTTTATCCGAAAAAGTCGAAAATTTTTCGAAATCCGGACATCGCAGGAGCCATACCTATTATATAATCTTATATAATACGCCTCCTAACAAGTCGAAGAGTGGGGCGGTAGTGGGGCGGAGAATGCTTCGGGGCGATTCGCCGACGCAGCACAGCGACCGGCTTTCGGATACGCCCGGGGTTCGATCGGCCACGAATTTATTTGGCATTGCGACATGTTTGCGCTATCTTTGCAGCAAATCGACATAGACAAGAGGAGTCGTTTTGCGCCCGTTTTGTCTATTCCACAAGTGCCCCTATGAATCTAAAAAAAGTATCCTTACTCGTCATCCTGCTACTCATCGCCGACCAGGCGCTCAAAATATGGGTCAAGACCCACATGCAGATCGACGAATCGATCATCGTCTGCCCCGACTGGTTCCAGATTCGCTTCATCGAGAACAACGGCGCGGCTTTCGGCATGCGCATCGCTTCGTCCGGCGCGTTCGACTGGGGTAAACTGCTGCTCGGACTCTTCCGCATCGGACTGGCCGGCACCCTCGGGTGGTTGATCGTCCATCTGCTCCGCCGCAAGGGCACGCCCGCCGGAGTCATCGTCGGCATGACCCTGATCTTCGCCGGTGCTGTGGGCAACATCCTCGACAGCGCGTTCTATGGACTGCTCTTTTCGGAGTCGACACCCTACACAGTAGCCGAATTCGGCGGTCATTACGCAGGTTTCATGATGGGCCGCGTAGTCGACATGTTCTACTTCCCGCTGTTCCAATGGAACGGCGTGCCCCGCATGCTGCGGTTCCTGGTCGACAGCAACAACTACTTCTTCGGCGCGATCTTCAACCTGGCCGACGCCTACATATCGGTAGCCGTAGTTTATCTATTGCTATTTCAATATAAGTTCTTCGACAAGCAATAGGTTGCATCGCCATTCCGGCAACGCTCCACACATTTCGCCTGCGCATCCTTTCTATTGAAGCAAACGAATAACAGCCTATCAATCCACTGACAGCGGGTCGCCGGCCGAAGCGAATTTATTTCGAAAGTTTTTCACATTTTTATTGCGCTTTCGCAAAAAAGCGTTATCTTTGCACTCCGTAATACCTAATGCCCAGGTGGCGGAATAGGTAGACGCGCACGTTTCAGGTGCGTGTGCCGCAAGGCGTGCAGGTTCGATTCCTGTCCTGGGCACCACAACCCCCGCTGAACATAGTTCAGCGGGGGTTAATTCATTCGAGTGGTGCCAATTTCAATATGCAAGTACTCGACTCCTGCTGCGATTCGTAAGCCTCATCGGCCAATACAATAAAATCGATCGGGAATAACAGGATTCGATACAAAAAAGCACTGTCTCCCCATCAGTTCGCTACAAATAAATACAATTACACGTAACATTGTTACTAATAGATAATTGTACATACAAATAGTCTCCGGTCTTTTTATGCGATTCCACCGCAAACCGACATCCAAGCTATGCACCGAAATAAATTGTCCCAAATTGAATGATAATATATATTCCGCAATATTGATTTTTTGAAACTTTTCCGCGAAATTTGCGCGAACAATACCCCGAAGAGTGTGATCGAAAGCTAAAATTTTCTATCTTTGTCAGGTCGACGGGAGAAATCCCAGGACAGACATATTTCGATGAAAGTGTTTAGCTTTTGTCCTTGAGCGAAAATGTGGCAGTTTTCAGTAAACAGGGATACGCTACACTCATTGCTTGTATTGGTATGCGATATGATTATCCATGCGATACAAGTGTGGGGTATTGTTTATTTGTTTACGGGTAGCCACAACCTTCGCTCAGATAAACTAATCAACTCCACACTTTCTTTTTGTTCAATCCCCATCCATCCGGAGTTGTATGGATAATGTATTTGCCCTCTTAAAAAAAGAGCGAATTCAAACCATACTTGAAGAGATGAAAAAAATCGTTTTTGTACTTCTGTGCGCCATAAGCGCACGCATGGCCTATGCACAATCCGAAAAATCGGGATATGCGTATCCGCAGAAAAACCGGCCCGCTTTATTGGACACCTATTCTTTCACGGGCTACTATGCCCACGGCCCCTACGCCTGCAATCTGCGACAGGCAACCCTATGCAAGGCTTCGGGAGACATCGAAGCATTGAGGATCAATCCTGCGGGGTCTTCTTTCGCCGTTCTTACCGCAACACGAAACCGCAAACCGCAGATATCGATCTACGATCTATGGAAAACCAACGTCCTGCTGCACACCATAGCCCCCAAATACGCCCCGGCAGCCATCTGCTATGCTCCGGACGCAAAGAGCTTTGCCGTGGCCGACACCGACCGAAAAATCCATCTGTACGACACCCGCACTTACGCAGAAAAGGCCGTATTCGGCATTAATTCACCGACAGACAAAATCGCCATAAGCCCGAACAACTACTTTCTGGCAGCAGAATGCGATCATGCACTGCTGGTCTATAACCTCCAGAATCGAGAACTGCGCAAAGAAATATCCCTGCCCGAACGTATCAACGGCTTCACATTCTCGGCCGACAACAGCCTGCTGGCCATACTTACCGCAGAAGGATCGCTGACGCTCTACGACACGCGTTCGTTTCTCCCTTTGCAGCAATTCGGCGGATTGGGAAGCGCCCGCAGCTGCGATATCCATGCAGACGGCAAATACATAGCCGTAGCAACGGACGATAATCGTATCGTACTGCTGAACAGGATGAACGGCAGCGATCGCCGATACATCGAAAACAAAGAGGGCGGCATACAGGATGTCCGATTCGTAAAAGACGGAAAGGGGCAGAGTTTTCTGCTTTATAACACGGCCCGTTCAATCGTCTATGCGCTCCTCGGGGACCTTCGGCCCAACTATACGCAATTGTTGGCCGACGAACTGGACGAAAAGATGAACGTCTGGATGAAACAGATGGACGGCGAATCGCTGGATGACTACCATGCACGCGTCAACGACCGCACCCGAGCGCAACAAATGGCGATCTTCGAGCAGGAAATCGCCACACGCATGGCCGACGACCTGCTGGCCATCTCCGACGTATCGCTCGGAAACTTCAACCCCGAGACGAACACGCTCGCGATCGAGTTCGATACCATGCCGTCGATCTATCTGAACATCCCGCCCGACAAAGTCGCCGGATTCTCCGACACGGACGACCTCGAATTCCGCAATGCGGTGTACGGCGTGACGGCTAACGACGATTTCGAGCTGGTATACGTCGATGTCTACAACAAGCGCACGGGCGAAATCTATACATTCGACAATCGCGAACGCCGTTCGCTGGAATATTTGCAGTCGGACGATCGCTTCGTGCCGCTCGAACTGGTACAGCTCTCGAATCTGGACGAAATAAAACTCCGGGAGATACGCAACGATATCGTTTCGCAAGCCCGCAAGACGAACCGCATCTCGGATCATACGCAGGTTGCTGTCAATACGGCAGTAATCTCGGACGCGAATGCGAACGGCGAGAAAATCCACAACTACCGAATAGGATTTTCGTATAATGTGGAGAAAGATTTCTCCGCCCGCGAGGATTTTGCACCGGGACGCTATAACACCGAGCAATCAGCTGCGGCCCTGTCGATGATCGCAATCATCAAAACCGCATTCGAGAACGAATTCAGCCAATATGTCAAAGCCGGCAAAAAAGTGCGGATCGTAATTACAGGCATGGCAGACCGGCTGCCTATAAACGGACGCATCGCCTACAACGGTGCCTACGGGACTTTTGTCAACGAACCCGTTTACGGAGAGCAACTCTATGCGCTGACCGTCACGCCGGCGACCGGCATTACCAAGAACGATCAATTGGCATTTATCCGGGCTGCCGGAGTAAAAAGTTGCATTGCCCGAGATATCCGCACGCTGGAGGAGATGGATGCCGAATACGAATACCACATTAAAGTAACGGACAAGGCGGGCGGTGAATATCGCCGCATATCCGTCGACTTCATCTTTGTAGATGCTTTCTGAAATGAAACTATTGCGACTTTCGGTTGCCGCTGCACTCTGCTGTACCCTCTTCGGGGGTACAGCGGCAGCGCAATCCCTTGAACATGCCCAAGCGGCCTACCGTACGTTCCTGCAACTGAACGAAGAGAAAGGTGATCCGGAAACCATGTACGAAGCCCTGTATCGGAGCTACGAAGCATATGCCGACCTGCTGCGCACCTCGCCGGAAACGCCCATGGCTGCAGAAACCAAAACCGCCTTACGCAATATACGGCCCTACCTGCAAAACGGCGCTATCTACTATTCGCAAAAAGGCGACAAACAACAGGCCGTCCGTTTGGCCCGGGCCTATGTCGATATCCCGTTAATGGAGGCTTTCCGGGGCGAACACTTCATCAAGGACGAATACTATCCGACAATGGTCTATTTTGCGGCGGCAGAAAGCTACAATGCCCGCGACTATGCCGCAGCAGTACGTTATTTCCGGGAATATCTGCAATCGGGAGCTCCGGACAAGCGACAGGAAGTATATACCTACATGTCGAAGTCGTGCGTGAACATCAAGAATTATTCACTGGCCAAACAGATGCTCGACGAAGCGACCACGGCCTATCCTTCCGACTTCAACCTGCTGTCGATGGCAATCAACGTTTCGATAGACAGCGAAGACAACGCCGCTCTGCAAAAATATGTGAGCCGAGCCTTGCTGTTCAAGCCGAACGATCCGACCTTGCTCAACATTCAGGGCAAACTCCACGAAGACACCGGCGACTATCAGCAGGCGATCTCGATCTATACGCAGTTGCGGGACGCCCGGCCCCACAGTCTCGAAATAGCGAAACACCTCGCCCTGAACTATTTCAACATGGGCGTACTCTACAGCAACAAAAGTTTGAGCGTCAACGATCCGCAAACCGCATCGCACTACGATACGCAGTCGAAAGAATTTTTCGAGACGGCCATTCCGACCATCAAGGATATTCTGACGACCGATCCCAACTCCACGAAGTTTCTCGAAGCCTTGGCGGTATCCTATCAATATACCGGACGAACCGACGAGCTGGGCGAAACCAACCGCAAACTCGCTTCGCTCGGCGGACGCCAGATCACGGCCGCATCGAACCCGTCGCTGCTCTCCTCCTCTGCCGCACAACCCGCTCGGCCCGGAGAGCCGACGCCGGGACCTGCAGCCATGAACTCTGGTCCGCTTTATTCGCAGTACGCCAAGCAATATGTAGAAGCACGACTGAAATCGTGGCAGGCGAAAGACCCATACGAAACGATTCAGGAATACCGCCGACGCGTCTCCGAACAAACCCGGGATGCCAAAGTTCGGGAACTGCTGGCCGAAGCCGAGGCGAACTACATCGATCTCTATGCAAAAGACGTGCGTCTGACAAGCATGAAGCTGCGTCCCTACGATGCCGAAAACGAAGTATTCCTTGCCGAATCGGACTACGGCGAACTGATCGTGCCGGTTCCGCGCGCGAACAACGAAGCCCGCGTATTTGAAAGCACATGGAACGGCATGCAGTTCAAAAACCCGAAGTTCCGTATCGACAACGACCGACTGAAACTGGCGGGGCTGACTTTCGTGACACCGCTGGGCAAAGCCTATCGATACGACGTAAAAAGCACGCGGGACTATACGGAGACCACCGTCGACGTACGCTTCGACGCCATCGACTACGGTCAATTGGCGAATGCCGACCCCTCGGTCGAAAACAAATCGCAGATTCGGAAAAACACGGTGATGGTCGGCGCTTCGGACGTAGACGAAAACATTCCGCAAACCAACGCAATCAGCGAAAAGACCTTTGCGGTCATCATCGCCAACGAAAAATACGAAATGGTCGCAGGAGTACCGATGGCACTCAACGACGGCAAGGTATTCGGTCTCTACTGCCAACAGACGCTGGGGCTGCCGCAAGAAAATATCCGGCTCTACGAAAATGCCACCTACGGATCGATGCTACGGGCGGTGCGGGATATTCAGAACATCTCGGATGCCTATGCCGGAGACATTCAAGTGATTTTCTACTACGCCGGCCATGGCATCCCGAATGAAACGACCAAGGATGCGTTCCTGCTGCCGGTCGATGCCGACGGCCTGCAAACCGAAATCTGTTACCCGTTGAGCAGACTCTATTCGGAACTCGGCCGGCTGAACGCCCGTTCGGTCTTCGTATTTCTGGACGCCTGCTTCAGCGGAGCCAAGCGCGACGGCGGCATGCTGGCATCGGCCCGCGGCGTAGCGCTGAAAGCCAAAAAAGAGGCGCCGCAGGGCAATATGGTGATCTTCTCGGCGGCCTCGGACGATGAAACGGCATTCCCCTACGAGGCGAAAGGACACGGTCTATTTACCTACTACCTGCTGAAAAAACTTCAGGAAACCGCCGGGAATGCTACACTGGCCGAATTGAGCGACTATGTGATCGAAAAGGTCAAACAACAATCCATCGTCATCAACCGCAAGGCGCAGACACCGGTCATCAACCCGGCATCCGCCATGCAGGAAAACTGGCGGGAACTACGTATGAAACCCTAACAATAAAACAACATGAAAAAATCTCTTTTCACAATTCTTTTCTTGGGACTGGGGCTTGCAGCTACGGCCCAAAATGTCGTGAACGGCACGGTAACCGACAAACAAGGCAACCCGATACCCGGAGCACGGGTAGCGACGACCCAAGGTACGGAATCGGCCCTGACCGAGTTGGACGGGACATTCCGGCTCGAAACGCAGCGTCCCGCAAAACGGATCGCGGTGGATTACGTCGGATTGCGATCCAAGCAAGTCCGCACGCGCAACGATGATATGACGATCGTCCTCTCCCCTTCCAACTGGTTTTTCGACCACTATGAAAGCGAGGTGAATATCGGATACGGCGGCGGTGGAAAAACGGAGACCGACGGCATGACATTCGGCAGAATTTTCGCCGAAACGGTTCAAGGCCTGCGCATCAACAAATACGCCTATACAGGTATTGGTATCGGATTCCAATATTCCTATGGTTTGGATGTTGCTTTTTTACCGATTTTCGTCGATCTCAAAGGATATTATCCGCTGAATCAAAAAATCGCTCCCTACATCGCCGTCGATCTCGGCTATGCACTCGGGTTGACCAGAGAGGATAGCGACATGAGCGGTTTTTATACGACTGTCGGTGCCGGTTGCAATTATCTCAAATGGAATTTCAGTCTGGGATACCAGTATCAATCTTTCATATGGGGTGAAGCCATGAATTCATTCTATGTCAAAGTGGGTATGAAGTTTTGAGGCCGCATAAGGATTATCAAAAAAGAACGGACTTCAGTCGAAGTCCGTTCTTTTCATATATCGTAAGCCCGAATGCCACAAGCCTACTTTCTGACGGTGATCGTCGTTTTCCGGACCACCATCCCTTTGTCCCGCATCCGGCTGCGGGTCAGCCACTGCTGAAAGCCGGCAAAATCCAGCTGCCGCGGCGCCCCGTCGTTGACCTGCGCATCGTTCGCCTTGACGAACGCATTCGTCGAAAAAACGACGTAAATATCGTTTTGCTCGACCGCCTGCCGGCAGGTCAGCGTATATTCGTCGACCGCCTGTTTGGGGACATCCCCCGGATGCTCCGAAGAGAAAAACACATAGTCCCGATCATTCCGAACCCCGACCTGCCCCGTGGCATTGGACATATAGGGAAGCAAGCAATAGGCCTGCTGCTCGTCGTCGACCAAGTAGACGACCAAATAGCCGTCGGCCGGAGTACGGAAATAAAGAAACATATCATCGCCGTCCCGGAAATTCGAGTCCTCGTTACGGAGATCCGTGCCATTCTTAAGAATCCGGGCCTCGATATCGATCGACGAGGCGACGATCTCGCGGGCCCGCCCCGCGACCGACGCACGGATAGCCAGCATTCCCCGCTCGTGGATAATTTCCACGACCGGTTCGCGCGTGTCCTCGATCCATTCGCCTTTCACTTCGCTGCCGCCGGACGACAAGAATGACAGGTCCGACCGCCCGTCGGTATTTTCGACATGCGTGCTGTTGACTTGGGAAACGATCGTTCCGAATGCAGTCGCAAGGGCCTGAAGCCGGGCACGCTCGATTGCCGTGCGTCTGGCTATTTCGAGCGTAGCATCCTCCGGAACATGATAGAGATATTCCCCGCTGATGGTCTGCACCTTCTGGGCATACGACCAATGCGGGGAATAAATCAGCATACATACCAACAAGATATGCCGCATCATATGTTTTCGGTTTAGAAGCCCAACGCCTTATCGAGCTGTTCATGCAGGTCGTCGCCTTTCTGTTCCAGCTGTTGATGTACGATCTCTTTGGCAGCATTCATAGCCATCGCCGAATTGTAAGCAATGACCACACGCACTTCCTTGTTCTTGTTCTTCAAAACCCGGTAACACTCCACGACAGGAATCACGCGACCGATCTTTTGCGAAATGAGATTCTTGCTGGCCATGACCGTTCGAGTAATCGAAACAGCCTGCTCAGCGGACAGCTGTTCATTGGCTACCGTCTGATCGACCAATGCCGTGATCTCAGTTTGAATTTGACCGGCCAGATTCTGCTTGGCCAACTCCAGCGCCTGCATCTTTGCGGCATCGTAATTGGCACCCGGAGACATGGCCTCGCCCATCAAATACTTGGGAAAAGCATTCTCGTCGTATTCATACTGCATATTGTAAGCCCTGTCGAATTGTTTTTCGAGCGGCAAATTTCCCGGAGCGACAATCCAACCCTCCCGAATCGCGTCTTTTGCAGCTTTTCGAGCGGCCTTGCCGGCCTTGGCATTAAGCTCGCTTTTAGAGAGTTTCGCGATCTCTTTCCGTTCCTTGACGATGTCTTTGGCGTCTTGGCACCAAGCATTCGCCGAAATCGACAGCAGCATTGCTGCGAGAATCGAAATTTTTTTCATGGCAAACTGTTTGTAATAAACAAAAAAACGATTTACCCACACGGCTCCGAATGGGGAAATAAAATACCAGAAAAGTGTGGAGCCGATTTAGTTTTTCTCCAAGAAGAATTGCGGCGAATCGTCGATATACAATCGTACTACCCGTTTCCGCGCGGAAACTCCTGCGGACCGAAAGACGAGTGTGCATCCGTTCCTTGTTTACTGAAAACTGCCACATTTTCGCTCAAGGACAAAAGCTAACCACTTTCGTCGAAAATATCATACCGTCGACACGGTAATGCAAAGATAGAAATTATTTGATAATAAAACCTTAATCTCCCGCTCTTTTTTGTGGTTTGCGATAGAATCCCGACGATTTCTGAATATTGCAAACACCGATCTGCATTCTCGAAAGGTGGCCGCTGTGCAGAACAGCCTTACTCCGGGCGTATGAACGAATAAAAAACCGGACAGCGCTTTACGAGCACTGTCCGGCAAATAAACGGAAGCTGCGGCTGTGCCGCCGGATCCGGGAATTACATCTTCTTACCCACGTTGGTCTTCTTGGCGACCTTGGGAGCCGACGCCTTGGCGGCAGCGGCCTTCGGGGCTTTGGGAGCGGCGGGCTTCTTCGGAGCAGCAGCCTTTTGGGGTGCTGCAGCCTTGGTTTCGCCACCCTCTACGACCGTAGCATCTTCTACGGCATCCGTCGACTTCTTGGCGCCACGCGAACGACGCGTCTTGGGCTTGGCCTCCGCAGCGGCTGCAGGAGCAACGCCCAGCGTGTAAGCCTCGTTGAAGTCCACGAACTCGATGATGCACATGTCGGCGCCATCGCCCAACCGGAAACCGGTCTTCAGGATACGGGTGTAACCGCCGGGACGCGAAGCGATTTTGGGCGCGATGGTGCGGAACAGTTCCGTGACGGCCTCCTTCTGCTTGAGGTACGAGAAAACGACACGGCGCGAATGAGTCGTGTCCTCCTTCGACTTGGTTACCAGCGGCTCGACGAACATACGCACAGCCTTGGCTTTGGCAACGGTGGTCTCGATGCGCTTATGCAGGATAAGCGACGACGCCATGTTCGAGAGCATCGCTTTGCGGTGTCCCGCCTGACGGCCGAGGTGGTTGAAATTCTTATTGTGTCTCATAAGTTAATCTTTGTCAAGTTTGTAGATAGATACGTCCATGCCGAACTTCAGGTTCAGGGAAGCCAGCAGCTCGTCCAGCTCCGTGAGCGACTTCTTGCCGAAGTTGCGGAACTTCAGCAGGTCGTTGCGGTTGAGCTTCACCAGATCGCCCACCGTATCCACGTCGGCAGCCTTCAGACAGTTCAGAGCGCGCACGCTCAAATCCTGGTCGGAGAGCTTGGTCTTCAGCAACTGACGCATGTGGAGCACGTCTTCGTCGAACTCCTCGGCACCGTTGTTGTCCTCCATGTTCACGGTGATCTTCTCGTCGGAGAAGAGCATGAAGTGCTGGATGAGGATCTTGGCGGCCTCTTTCAGAGCCTCCTTGGGATGGATCGATCCGTCGGTCGTAATCTCCAGATTCAACTTTTCGTAGTCGGTCTTCTGCTCGACGCGGTAGTTCTCGATAGCGTACTTCACGTTTTTGATGGGCGTGAAGATCGAGTCGATCGGCAGGGTGCCGATCTCGCTCTCGGCAGGGGCGTTCTCCTCGGCGGGCACGTAACCGCGACCCTTGCCGATGGTGAGCGTCATCTGCATCTTCGTACCGGGAGCCAGGTGGCAGATCACCAGATCGGGATTCAGCACCTTGAAGAACGAGAGATAATTCGAAATATATCCGGCAGTCAGCTCCGTCACACCCGCAACGTTAATGGAGACCTTCTCGGCATCCTGATTGTCGACTGTGCGAATAAAACGAACCTGCTTGAGCTTGAGGATGATGTTCAACATATCCTCCATCACTCCGGGGATAGCGGCAAACTCGTGATCGACACCGGCTACCTTGACAGTCGTGATCGCATAGCCCTCCAGCGAGGAGAGCAGAATACGACGCAAAGCATTACCGACAGTCATCCCGAAACCAGGCTCCAGCGGACGGAACTCGAACTTTCCGAACGACGAAGTGGATTCGAGCATAATAACCTTCTCAGGTTTCTGGAATGCTAATATTGCCATAACAATGAAAGTGAATTTTTGATTACTACTTCGAGTACAACTCGACGATGAGCTGCTCCTTGATGTTCTCCGGAATCTCCTCGCGCTCGGGCTTCTGGAGGAACTTGCCGCTCATCGAAGCGTTGTCCCACGCCAGCCATGCGTAACGGCTGCGGGCCGCGCCGGCCAACGAAGCGGCGATCACTTCCAGGCTCTTCGACTTCTCGCGCACCGACACCACGTCGCCCACGCGCAGCGAATAGGAAGGAATGTTCACCACGTTGCCGTTGACGCAGATGTGGCGGTGCGACACCAGCTGACGGGCTGCGGCGCGCGTCGGGGCGATACCCAGACGATACACCACGTTGTCCAGGCGGCATTCGAGCAGCTTCAGCAGGTTTTCGCCCGTGATGCCGCCCATGCGGGCAGCCTGCTCGTAGGTACGCGAGAACTGCTTCTCCAGCAGACCGTACGTATACTTGGCTTTCTGCTTCTCGTTGAGCTGGGTGCCGTACTCCGACACCTTCTTACGCTTGCGCGCCAGACCGTGCTGTCCGGGAGGGAAGTTGCGCTTTTCGAGCACCTTGTCCGCACCGTAAATGGCTTCGCCGAATTTTCTGGCGATCTTCGATTTTGGTCCTATGTATTTTCCCATTGTCTTAACGTAATTAAAAAAACTTCGATAATCTCCTCATCCGCAGCTTATACGCGACGACGGTTGGGAGCGCGGCAACCGTTGTGCGGCAGCGGCGTGACGTCGATGATCTCCATCACCTCGATGCCGGCGCCGTGGATCGTACGCACGGCCGATTCGCGACCTGCGCCCGGGCCTTTGACGTACACCTTCACCTTGCGCAGACCCATGTCGTAAGCGACCTTGGCGCAATCGGCGGCCGAAGTCTGTGCGGCATAGGGAGTATTCTTCTTCGAACCACGGAAACCCATCTTACCGGCCGACGACCAGCTGATCACATCGCCGTTCTCGTTGGTGATGGTGATGATTACGTTGTTGAAAGTCGAATGGACATAGGCATTGCCCATGGCACCCACCTTAACAACCTTTTTCTTGACTGTTCCAGTTTTCTTTGCCATAATTCTCTAAAGATTACTTTGTTGCCTTTTTCTTGTTTGCCACGGTCTTCTTGCGGCCCTTGCGGGTGCGGGCGTTGTTCTTGGTCGACTGGCCGCGAACCGGCAGGCCCAGACGATGACGGATGCCGCGGTAGCAACCGATGTCCATCAGACGCTTGATGTTGAGCTGCACGGCCGAACGGCATTCGCCCTCGACCTTGATGCCCATCTCGGCGATCGTCGAACGGATGGCGCCCACCTGGTCGTCCGTCCAGTCCTGTACCTTGACGTCGTAGCCGATACCTGCGCCGTCGAGAATCTTGCGAGCCGTAGAACGACCGATACCGTAGATATAGGTCAGGCCGATCTCGCCTCTCTTGTTTTTGGGTAAATCTACACCAACTATACGTGCCATAAAATTACTTTTTCTACTTTAACTTGATTGTTGAAACACTACCCCTGGCGCATCTTGAACTTGGGATTCTTCTTGCAGATGACGTAAAGTTTGCCCTTACGCTTCACAATCTTGCAATCCTCGCTGCGCTTCTTGATGGATGCTTTTACCTTCATAGTTTTAAAGCGATCTAATTATTTGTACCTGAAAGATATACGTCCTTTCGACAAGTCGTAGGGCGTCATCTCCACTTTTACTTTATCTCCGGGAAGGATTTTGATGTAGTGCATGCGCATCTTCCCCGAGATGTGGGCCGTCAATACGTGGCCGTTGTCCAGCTCGACGCGGAACATCGCGTTCGACAGGGCCTCGATGATCGTGCCGTCGCGTTCGATAGCAGCTTGTTTTGCCATTGAGTCTTAGTTGTTTAA
>CAMWJM010000008.1 GCA_947174575.1 uncultured Alistipes sp.
CCTGCGCGCGGATGCGCAGCGCGACATCCTGCAGCGGCGTATACTCCTCGTTGTCGACCTTGGTCAGCACGGCGTCTACATACTCCTTGCCCTCGGTGAAGATCTCCGAGACATCGCCGGGAGCGGCGCCATAGGCCCAGCGGGCCACGTCGCGCGAATCCTCCAGACCGCGGATCGTGCGATCGCCCTGCGACAGCACGGCGATACGCGGCGTGAGAGCGGCCTGGGCCGCGGCATCGTTGAACGCCTGGATCGACGACTTGGCATTGACGGTGAACGAGAGCGCCTGGTTATGCGCATCGCGGACAGTGGCGGCCGACGCTTCGAGAGGATAGGTGATCGAAGCGATCTGCACATGCTTGACGGGACGCCCGGCGCGATAGACCTGCAGCAGCTGGATGGCGTCGCCCGAAGCGATCTTCACCACATCGCCCCGCTTGGCACCGGCCAGCGCCTGGGCGAACTCGCCCGAGAACGCCGAGAAAGGCAGCACGCCAACCTCGCCGCCGTTGGCAGCCGTCTGGTCGTAGACGGAGTAGCGAGCAGCGAGCGCAGCAAAATCGGCACCCCCGCGGATGACTTTCAACAGGCTGTCGGCCAGCTGCTCCTCGTCGTAAGGCAGGACGATATGGCGGATGCCGAGCGAGTCGGGCGCGAACTTGGCGTCCAGCACGCGGGCCATGGTCCATTCGTTGTTCTTCAGGACGGGGCCATAGGTCTTGCCGGCCATCAGGGCGGCGGCCTCCTCATCGGTGAGCTGGGCGGCCGAAACGTAGTTTTCGGCGATACGGCCCCGACGATCGGCGCGCACGAAGCTCTTCAGCGGCTCGGCGACGGCGAAGCGGGCGCCCAACTCCCGGACGCTATGCTCCAGAGCCAGCAGATCGTCGTCGGTAGGTTCGACCTCGAAAACGACATACGACAGCGACCGCGACGGGGTCTGCCGGAAAGCGTTCTTATGGCTCTTGTAGTAGGCCTTGATGTCGCTGTTGGAGACCTTGACCAGCGAATCGGGCACCTGCGCATACTTCTTGCCGACCCACTTGCCGGAGAAAGTGTCGTTGGCGGCCTGCACGCCGCTGGCCACTTCGAGCGCATTGACATAGACGCCGCCGCGCACGAGACCCAGATACTTCTGGAGCATGCGCTCCAGGCAAGCCTGCTCGTTGACCTGCTTCCAGAAAGCGGAGGCCTGCGGATCGCTCGCAGCCTGGTCGAGGAAGCGGCTCACGGCCTCGACGCTGTAGGCTCCGGTGCGGGGATCGGCGAACGCATTGTAGAACACGGGCGACGACACCTCGCCGCGGATCATGGCCCGACGCTCGTCGTCGGAGACGCGCAACCCGCTCTTCTCGAAGCCGGGGCGCAGCACATGATCGGCCACCAGCGACTGCCAGGCGGCGTTGGCGAGCATCGCGGCCTGCTGCTCGTCGGACTCCTGGGCGCCCGACTGCGCCTTGACCTGCTCGTAGCGGTCGTAATACTCGGAATAGTTGATCTTCTTGCCGTCGATGACGCCGACTTTCGGGTCGTTGCCCGAGAAGCCCATTTCGGTCTTCAACGAAAGGATGAATGCCAAGAGCGCCAGTGCGATGATGATGGAAAGCACGATGCCGAACTTGGTACGCAGGGTGTTTAAACTTGCCATATGAATGAATGAATATTGTTGTTGTCGGAAAACCATTGCGCCGGGCGCTGCGCCGAACTCGTTCGCGCAGGCCGGAACGTTCCTACAAAGATAGTGATTTTATTCGGAAAAGCGCCGCCCGGCTACATTTTTTTCACCCGGGCCAGCTCGATGCGCGACCGCGTGGTGCGCAGCATGCGCAGCTGCAGATCGCCCACCTCGATCGTCTGTCCGGCCGTGGGGATGCCCTCGTAGTGGTAGATGATGAAGCCGGCGAGGGTGTCGTACTCCTTGCTCTCCTCGATGCCGAGGCCGTATTTCTCGTTGAGATACTTGACTTCGAGCCGGCACGAGAGGACATATTCGCCCGGGCCGACCTGCTTCTCGGTCAGATCGGGGATGTCGTGCTCGTCCTCGATCTCGCCGAAAATCTGCTCCAGGACATCTTCGAGCGAGATGACGCCCGCCGTGCCGCCGAACTCGTCGATCACCACGGCGATGTTCGAGCGGTGCTTGATGAAGTTCTGCAGCACGAGCTGCAGGGGCATGGTTTCGGGCACGAAATTGACCTTCATGACCACCTCGGCCAAGGTCGCGGGCCGGGTGAAGAGGCTCTTGGAATTGACGTAGCCCACGATGTTGTCGATGTTGCCGCGCCACACGAAGATGCGCGAATACATGCTCTCGGCGAAGCGCGCCGTGAGCTGCTCGACGGAGGTGTCGTCGGCATCGACCGCCTCGATGTCGACGCGCGGCACCATGCAGTCGCGCACGCGCAAGTCGGCGAAATCCAGCGCATTCTGAAAAAGTTTCAGCTCGTGGTCGGGATCCGGCCCCTGCTCGGTGTTGTTGGCGTCGAGCAGGGCGGCCAAATCGTCGCGGCTGAACGAGGGCTGCGCGCGCTGCTCGACGACCGGCTTCCCGAACAGGCGCAGGATGCCGTGGGAAACGAGCGTCGTCAACCGGGCGACGGGGTACAGCACCAGATAGAAGACGTAGATGACCGGGGCGAAAACCCGATAGTAGAAATTGGGGTTGTTGCGGAAGACCGACTTGGGCAAAAACTCGGCGGCGAAAAGAATGACGAGCGTGGAAACGGCGGTTTCGATAGCCACGGAACCCTGCCGGGCGACGCTCTCCCACCCCAGCGCGTAGAAGATCGTGCGCAGCAAGACCGACATATAAAGCGAGTAGACGACCAGCGCGATGTTGTTGCCCACGAGGATCGTGGTGATGTACTGCCCGGGATGGCGGGCGAAAATCTCGGCGATGCGGTCGAACAGCCGGCTCTGCTTGCGGTCGATCTCCAGCTTGAGCCGGTTTTTGCTGGTGAAAGCGATCTCCATGCCGGAGAAGAACGCCGACAAGAGCAACATCGAGAGGATCAGGATGACGGATGTAAACATACTCGAAACAAAATCGCGGCCCGGCTATTCCCGGGGTTCCGGCAAGACGGCGGCGGCCTTCCGGTCGAACGGCTCGGCGGGCACCTCGACATCGACGGGCCGCATGGAGCGGGCCGCACGTGCCGGGCGCAAAGCAGCGGCAGTATTTGCAGCCCGCTCGGGATGCCCGGCAGGATTTGCAGGATGATCGGGACGGCCGGACGGATCGACACCGGATTTTACAGCCCGATCAGACCGGTCAGCAGTATTTACAGCAGTATTTGCAGGATGCTCGTCGTTCGGTGCATGCGGGTTCGTGGCCGTAGGCGCTGCGTCGGTGTCCGTGGGTGCTACGTCGACTTCCATGCGGCCTTTCATGCGGCGGAAGCGCCAGTCCTTGAACTCCTCGTCGGACTCGAAACCCTCGCCGATGAAGACGTCGGTGCCGCCGCTCTGCACGATCTTCGAGTCGACGTTGGAGTAGATTTTCTTGGTGCGGGCGTTCCAGTAGAGCTGCTGGGTGTAGAGGGTCTTGCCGTCGGACTTCTCGACCACCACGTCGCCCTTGGCCTCCCACAACTCGCGTTTCTCGTAGTAGATGGCGTAGTTGGCCGTCAGCACGGCGTCGACCGTCGACAGCGAATCGTCCTTGTAGGTGGTGATCTTCACCCCCTTGCGGAACTCGCGGTAAGGTTCGCGAGCTTGGGAATAGCCCTCCATGAGGGGCGTAAGGAAGTGGTAGGAGCGCCGCCCGTTCTGCGAATCGACGATCGAGAGGTGCTCGCAGTACTCGGTCATCACGGTATCGACATCGCCGTCGCCCCCCGACGAACGATCGCAGGAGAATAGCAAGATAGCACTCCCCAGCAAAGGGAGTGCTACCCAAAGGCATCTGGTCGCGCGTGCGGACATCACCTGCGAACGACCGGAAAGGTTAACGGGGACGCACGGTGGTCGCCACGCCGGCGGCCGTGCCGCATGTCACGGTATAGCGCGCACCCTCCTGCAGCTCGTTGAAGAAGCACTCCTCGGAGGTCGGGAAGCGGCTCTGGAACGAAGCGAGCGAAGCACGGGCGGGAGCCGCGTACTCCGAATCGGAGGGCAGCAGATCGAGCGCCTTGCGCATGGTGTCGTAGGCGGCCCAGAACGTGGCCTGACCGGCGAAACCGCCGCACTGCCCGGCCGAAACGCCGTAGCACTGGGCCAGCACGAAGTAGGGTACGCCGTCCTCGGGGTCGAGGTCGCGGGCCGAACGGGCGGCCGCAGCGGCTGCGGGGATGTGGTTGGCGACCAGCTCGACCAGCGCGATGCGGACATAGAGCTTCTCTCGCTCGGCGGGATCGTTCTCCGAGGAGAGCGCCTCGTTGAGGTACTTGGTGGCCTTGGCGTAGTCGCCCTTGTTCTGGAAAGCCTGGGCCAGGAACATAGCCGTCTCGGACGAGGGTTTGACCTCGTAGTACTTCTCGGCGATCGCGAAGTAGAAGTCGCCGTCGCACTTGGCGCGCGACATCAGGGCCACGGCCTGGGCGAGCAGCGTCTCGTCTTCGGGCGCGGCGGCCAGCTTGGCGGCGAAGAGCTTTTCGAGATTCTCGCAGCTCGCGGCGCCCGACAGGCCGAACGCGGCGTCGAACTGCGACTTGTACTCCTCGGCTCCCTCGCCGAAGATGGGCGACAGACGGTCGTACTCGGCGATGATCTCGTCGGGCATCACCTCGTCGGTGTTCTTGTAGTCCTCGCAGAGGTTGCCGAAGTAGGCGACCACGGTTTCGGGATCGGTGGCGGCGCCGCCGGCCTCGATCGCCTCGCGGAAAGCATTGCGGATGCCGGCGCGGTCGTTGGGCCGGTAGGTCAGGTATTCGCGGGCCTTACGGTCGAGGATGTAGGCCGTACCGCGCTTGGGGTGGTCGCCGAAATAGCGGTTGCGCAGATCGTACATCAGCAGCAGCGAGTCGACGTAGGTCTTCTTCTCGGCGAGGCTCTTGGCACGGTTGATCTTGTTCTTGTAGACCACGGCGCCGCGCACGTAGATGTTCTCCGAAGCGTCGGGGCAGGCCTCGATCAGCTCCTTGAGGTGCTGGGCGGCGGCATTGAAATCCTTGTTGTCGCAAGCCTCCTTGAGGAAGTTGCTGTTGAGGATGTTCTTCTCGCGCGCTTCGGGCGTATCGCCCCACTTGGCGTACTGCGGGCCGCTGAAATCTTGCTGGGCCGACGCGGAGACGGCGCAGAACGCGGCGGCGGCCAGGAGGATGGATCGGATGTTTTTCATAGCTATAGTTCGGTTATATTTTAACGTTAGTCGTATTTGGGTCGGACGAACCAATATTCGCCGTTCTCGCTGCCGGCGAAGAGCGCGAAGCCGACGGCGATTTTGAAATAGCGCTGGCGCACCAGTCCGATGCGCTCGGCGACGTTGAACCCGCGGTCGCCGTACTCCAGCCCCACGTCGATCGACGAGGAGCCGAGGAACCGCACGGGGATGCCCACGCCGAGGGTGACGGCATACTGCTGCAGCCGCTGCCCGCCGAAAGTCTGGTAATAGTCGCCATAGCGCACGCCGGCGCGATAGGCGCAGCGGCGCAGGAAGCGGCGCACGTCGTAGCGGTTGGGGATGAACTCGACGCCGGCCTTGACGGTGTGGGTGTCGGCATAGGCGACGTCGAAGCGGCCGCCCCCGGCGGCGATGCCCGACGAGAGGGTCGAGGAGTTGCTGCCGGCCCAGTTCTGGTAGACGTAATCGGCGCCGACCGTCCATTTGGGTGTCTGGTAGTAGAAGCCGGCCACGAGCTGCCGGGGCAGCACCAGCTCCAGGTCGTCGTGCAGATCGACGGCGGCCGTATTGGCCGGATCGGTGGTGTAGACCCGCTCCGTGCGCTTGGGCCGCAGATCGCCGCCGATGTCGAACGTGGCGCCGAACGACAGCACGCGGCGCGCATTCATGATCGCGTCCCACTGCAAGCCCACCTGCCCTTTGAAGCGCGAAACGGTGTAGGCGGATTGGCCGACGATCGAATTGTAGCTGCCGCTGCCGGTGATCGAGGAGAAGGCGGCGACATAGGTGCGGTCGATCTTGCCCCAATAGTACTGGGCGGCCAGACCGATCGAAAAATGTTTGGCGACCTCCCACCCCATGCCGAGCTTGACTTCGGTGACGTCGCCCTCGCCCTGGTAGGTATACTGCACGGGGCCGACGTTGCCCCAGACGGGGTCGGCGGAGTCGAACTCGCGGAAGAACTCGGTGCGGTAACCCACCGAGCTGTAGGGCATGAGGCTGACGCCCAAGCCCAGACGCCGGGTCAGGGGCAGCAGGACGGCGAGGTCGTGGAAATTGAAGGTATTGTAGGCCGATTTCTTCTTCGCGCCGTCGACGCTCTGGGAGTTGTAGTAGTTCTGCCCCTCCAAACCGAAGCTCAAAAGGAAGCTCTTCTGCGGCACGGCGCTGTAGGCGGCGGGATTGAGCACGTTCATCATGCCGGGGTTGCGCATGGCTACGCCTGCGCCGCCCATGGAGCGCATGGGCAACGTCCCGGGCGTGTTGATCTCGCCGATGCCGTACATGGTGTAGGGCGAAAAGGCGTTGATGCTGCTGGTCTGCGCAGCCAGCCCGGCGGGCAGCAGGAGCAGCGACACCGCGGCAACCGCTCTACGGAAGGTGTTCTTCAAGGACATTGAACTCTAAAATTCGATCCAGTCCGCAAAAGACGGGATTCCGATTTGCAAATATCGTGTTTTTAATTCTTTTCGCAAAGTATTTCGCGTCGCCGCCGGTAAAAATAACGCACGGATCGTCGATTTCCCGCCGCATGCGGGCGATATGGCCCTCGATTTCGAAGCGGATCGACTGCACGACGCCCGAGAGGATCGCCCCCCGGGTCGAGCGGCCCAGCGGCTCCGGCTCCTCCGACTCCTCTGCCTCGCACAGCGGCAGGGAGGCCGTGAACTCGTGCAAGGCCCGAAAGCGCATCCGCAGCCCGGGCGAGATGCAGCCGCCGAGGAACACCCCGTCGGCCGAGACCCGATCGATCGTGATGGCGGTGCCGAAGTCGACGAGCAGTACCTCGCGCCCCGGCCAGAGCACCGCGACCCCGACCGCAGCGGCGAGCCGGTCGCGGCCTAAAGTTTCGGGCGTGAGGTAGTCGCAGCCGATAGGCACGGGAGTCGCAGGCCCGAACTCCAGACAACGGATTCCCCGTGCGCGCAGCGCCCCGACGATTTCCGAAGCGTCGCCGCGGGTCGACGAAACGATAGCGGCAGCGACAGGATAGAGCCGGCACAACTCGTCGACCGAAGCGGCGGAAAACACCTCCTCGCTCCGCTCGGCGACGCACTCCCCCGCCTCCATGACGGCATACTTGACGCGCGTATTGCCTATGTCGACGACAAGGTTCAAAGTTCCCTCAAGGTTTTGTAGGCCGCTTCCACATCTTCGATCTTTCTAACGGTCATGGCCAGACGATTATTGTGCTGCTTGAGCACGAAACGCTCGGGATGCTGCGTGACGTGCTTCAGAAGCTCCATGAAAATGTCGCTTTTATAGTAGGGCGAGTTCTCCTCGCCGACGAAGTGGACGATCATCAAGCCGTTCTTGACCTTCACGCGCTCCATGCCCAGACGAATGGCCTCCCAGCGCAGGCGCACCACGTCGAGCAGCTCGCGCGCGGCGCGCGGCAGGGGGCCGAAGCGGTCGACCAGACGTGCGGCGAAAGCCTGCAACGCCTCCTCGTCCTTGGTGGAGTCCAGTTCGCGGTAGAGCTTCAGGCGCTCGGCCTGCTGGGCGACATAGGTATCGGGCAGGGAGGCTTCGACCCCGATGTCGATGTGCGCGTCGTCGATGAAACGCATCTGCTCGACGACCTCGCTCTCGGCCTGCGAGAGTCCCGCCACCTGCAACCCCTCGGCCCGCAGCTCGGCGATCGCCTCCTGCATGATCTTCTGGTAGGTCTCGAAGCCGATGTCGGCGATGAAGCCGCTCTGCTCGGCGCCCAACAGATTGCCGGCGCCGCGGATGTCCAGATCCTGCATGGCGATGTTGAAGCCCGAACCCAGATCGGAGAACTCCTCGATAGCCCGCAGGCGCCGCCGGGCGTCGGACGACAACAGCTCCTCGGGCGGCGAGAGCAGGTAGCAATAGGCCTTGCGGTCGGAACGGCCGACACGCCCGCGCAGCTGGTGCAGGTCGCTCAAGCCGAACGACTGGGCGTTGTCGATGATGATCGTATTGGCATTGGGGATGTCGATGCCGTTCTCGACGATGGTGGTCGAGAGCAGCACGTCGAACTCGCCGTAGATGAAGTCCATGACCAACTTTTCGAGCTGCTCGGCGGGCATCTTGCCGTGCCCCACCCCCACGCGGGCCTTGGGACAAACGCGCGCGAGCATCCCCTGCAGCACGGGCAAGTCCTCGACGCGGTTGTGGACGAAGTAGACCTGACCGCCGCGTGCCAGCTCGGATTCGACGGCGTCGCGCACGATCTCCTCCGAGAAGACGTGCGACTCGGTGACGATGGGCTGCCGGTTGGGCGGCGGCGTGGAGATGACCGACAGGTCGCGCGACCCCATGAGCGAAAACTGCAGCGTACGCGGAATGGGCGTAGCGGTGAGCGTGAGCGTGTCGACCGCGACGCTCATCTGCGTGAGTTTCTCCTTGGCGGCGACGCCGAATTTCTGCTCCTCGTCGATGATCAGCAGCCCCAGATCGCGGAAGACGATCTGCTTGCCCAGCATCTTGTGGGTGCC
Source organism: uncultured Alistipes sp. (assembly GCA_947174575.1). Classification (GTDB taxonomy): domain Bacteria; phylum Bacteroidota; class Bacteroidia; order Bacteroidales; family Rikenellaceae; genus Alistipes. Next base: position 8,746 of record CAMWJM010000008.1, read on the forward strand.
GATGAGGATGTCGATGCGCCCGGCGGCCAGCTCGTCGCGGATGCGCCTGACCTCGGCGGCTGACTTGGTGCGGTTGAGGTACTCGATCTTCACGGGGAAGTCGCGCAGGCGCTCGGAGAACGAGCGATAGTGCTGCAGGGCCAGAATCGTGGTGGGCACGAGCACGGCCACCTGCTTGCCGTCGGCGGCGGCCTTGAATGCGGCGCGGATGGCCACCTCGGTCTTGCCGAAGCCCACGTCGCCGCAGACGAGCCGATCCATGGGCCGGTCGGACTCCATGTCCTTCTTGACGGCGGCGATGGCGGCCTGCTGGTCGGGGGTATCCTCCCAGCGGAACGACGCCTCCAGTTCGTGCTGCAGGTAGCTGTCGGGCGAGAAAGCGAAGCCCGGCGACGCCTTGCGGCGGGCGTAGAGGGCGATCAACTCGCGCGAAATGTCCTTCACGGCCTTCTTGGCGGCGTTCTTGAGCTTCTGCCAAGCGCCGTTGCCGAGCTTGTAGACCTTGGGCGGCTCGCCGTCGCCGGCCTTGTAGCGCGAAATGCGGTGGAGCGAGTGGACGTTGACGAACAACACGTCGCCGTCCTTGTAGACGAGTTTGATCGCCTCGTGCTGCTTGCCGCCCTCGTCGACCTTGACCAGTCCGTCGAAACGCCCGACGCCGTGGTCGATGTGGACGACGTAATCGCCGGGACGCAGGCTGTTCAGCTCGGCGACGGTCATCTGCTCGTCGCGCTTGATCTCGCCGTTGATGCGGTAGCGCTGGTAGCGATCGAAAATCTGGTGGTCGGTATAGAGGCAGAGCTTCAGTTCGTCGTCGACGAAGCCCTCGTGCAGCGTCAACCCGATCGCGCGCACGGCAGCCTGGCCGCGGCCGATCTGGTGGAAGATGTTTTCGAGGCGCTCGACCTGCATCTTATTCTCCGAGAGGATATATGTCTCGTAGCCCCGCAGCGTGTTGCGGATCATGTCGTCGGCGAGCAGCTCGAAATTCTTGTTGAACCGCGGCTGGGGCGAAGTGGCGAACTCGACCGACGCCGTGGCGGGCCGCTCGGGCAAATCGTCGCGCAGGAAGACCAGGCGGTTGCGGGCCAGATCGGAGAGCAGGGCATTGCGGCTGGTGAGCAGCCGGTCGATCTCCTCGGGGCGCTCCAAGTCGCCGAGGGTCTTGCGCCGCAAGTCGTTGACGCGGCGCAGCACGAAATCGGGGTCGTAGAACCACCACGCGGCCTCCGGCCCGGCGAACTCGGCCAGCGACACGCGGGCGCCCTCCGCCGCGGCGTTCATGTCGGGAACGACGGCTATCTCGGTGAGTTTCTCCGACGAAAGCTGGCTGGAGATCTCGAACCGCCGGATCGAATCGACCTCGTCGCCGAAAAAGTCGATGCGGAACGGCTTGCACTCGGCGAAGGAAAAGACGTCAACGATGCCGCCGCGCAACGAGTACTGCCCCGGCTCGTAAACGAAATCGACGCGCTCGAAACCGACGTCGGCAAACGCCTGCACCAGCACTTCGATCGAAATGCGGTCGCCCACGCGCACGGCGATGGTGCCCTGCTGCAAGGTCTGCCCGTCGGCGACCCGCTCGGCGAGCGCCTCGGGCCAAGTGCAGACCGCCAGATAGCCCTTGCCGTCGAAGCTGCGCAGAGCATTCATCGCAGCGGTGCGCTGCACCGTGCCCTGGGCATCCTCGGCTCCATAGGCTACCGACCGTTTATAGGCCGAGGGGAAGAAGCAGACCCGCGTTTCGTCGAGCAGGGCGTAGAAATCGTTGAGCAGATAGGCCGCGGCATCGCGATCCTCGGCCACGAAGACATGGACGCCGCCGACCCGCTCGACGGCGGCAGCGGCGTAGAACGGCAAAGCCCCGCCGACCAGCTCGCGCAGATGCACGGCACTCCCGGCCGGCTTCAACTGCCGGCACAACGCCCCGAGCGCCCGGGACCCGGCGGCGAACTGCGCTATTTGCTCGCGAGGCGACATAACGAAAGGCACAATTCACAATTCACAATTCACAATTCACAATTCAGAATGCACGATCGAAAACACGGGACGTATTCGAAATTCGAAAGCAGCACGCCGAATCATCCGGCGATCGCCGAAGAAATACGGAAACCGAATCCTTTGCGAACCCTTAATTCTGAATTCTGAATTGTGAATTGTGAATTGTGAATTGTAAATTCATTTCTTGATCAGGTCGTTGCCTTTGCGGTCGTGGTAGTGGACTTCGACGATGCCGATGCTCTGATCCTCGGCGATGTCGAGACGCACCTTGTACTTCCACTCCCAGCGGCGGCGCAGCGACCACAGGCCCTTTTTGAGGAACGAGGCGACATAGGGACTCACGACCAGACGCACGTATTTGTGGCCCCGATCCTCGGTGAGCAGCGAAATCTGGTTCTCGATCTTCCGGTCCAGCACCACCGTGGGTTCGATCTTGCCCGAGCCGTTGCAGGTGGGGCAGACGTCGGAGACATTCTCCACGGCGACGGGGCGCACACGCTGACGCGTGATCTGCATCAGGCCGAACTTGGTGAGCGGCAGCACCGTGTGCTTGGCTTTGTCGGTGGACATGAGCTTGACCATCTCGTCGAAGAGCGCCTGGCGGTTCTGCGCCTTGTGCAGGTCGATGAAGTCGATGATGACGATGCCGCCCAAGTCGCGCAGCCGCAGCTGGCGGGCGATCTCCTTGGCCGCCGCGAGGTTGACGTCCATGGCCGTCTGCTCCTGGTTGTCCTCGGCCTTGGTGCGGTTGCCCGAGTTGACGTCGATGACGTTCATGGCCTCGGTGTGCTCGATGATGAGGTAGGCGCCGCGCTTGAGCGACACGTACTTGGCGAAGAGCGACTTGATCTGCTTCGAGATGTCGAAGTTGTCGAAGATGGGCACGTTGCCCTTGTAGAGCTTGACGATCTTCTCTTTCTCGGGGTCGATCTGACGGATGTAGTTGCGGATGTCGGTGTACATCGCCTGGTCGTCGACGGCGATCTGCGAGAAAGAGCCGTTGAGCGAGTCGCGGATGATGGTGTTGGCGCGGCTCATCTCGCTCATGAGCTGGGCGGGCGCCGTGTGCTTGCGCACGGCGGCGACGGTCTTGCGCCACCGCTCGATCTGGGTGCGGATGTCCTGCTCGATGTCCTCGTCGCGGGCCTCCATGGCCGCGGTGCGGATGATGACGCCAAAATTCTTGGGCAGCACCCCGGCCGCGATGCGCTTCAGGCGCTTCTTCTCCTCGCCCGAACGGATCTTTTGAGACAAAAAGACCTTGGACGAAAACGGCACCAATACTACGTTGCGCCCGGCGAGCGAAATGTCGGCCGTCAACCGCGGCCCCTTGGTCGAAATGGCCTCCTTGGCCACCTGCACCATGATCTGCTGCCCCACCTGGAGGTAGTCGCCGATCTTGCCCGACTTCTCGACGGGCGGTTCGAGCTTCATGCTTTCGAGCCGCAGGCCCCGTTTGCCGGGTATCTGCGAGGCCGCCAGCTTCTGCAGCGAGGGGAAGTGCGTCCCCAGATCGAGGTAGTGGATGAAGGCATCCTTCTCGTGACCGATATTGACGAATGCCGCGTTGAGGCCCGGCATGATCTTGCGAACCTTGCCCAGATAGATGTCGCCGACGGCGAAGCCCGTCTGGCACTGTTCCTTGGACAACTCGACCAGCACCTTGTCCTCGCACAGGGCGATGGATATTTCGGTCGGGTTGACGTTTACGATTAACTCTCTGTTCATTTATTTATGCGCGTCCGACAACGGGACGCGATGCGCTGAAATTAGTCCGCGACTTGGAATATGGAGCGGCGGAGAACTCCAAAATCGATGGAATCCGGAAACGGGGACACCCGGCGTGCGAACGCCGAAGCGATGCCCCGGCGAGCGGAAAAACCGCGCGGAGGCTTTCGACCGGAAATCCTCCTCGCACGACGCTCCGGCATCCCGAAAGATTCCGACATTTTAAATAGGTAAAGCTAAAAGAGCCGCAAGGCCCCTTTAGCTTTATCTCCGGCATGGATGCGTCGCTACTTTTTCTTGTGACGGTTCTTGCGCAGACGTTTTTTACGTTTGTGGGTCGCCATCTTGTGACGCTTATGCTTCTTTCCGTTTGGCATAGTTCTTAAATTTTAGAGGTTCTTGATTGATCCGAAACTATTTCACTTTCGCAGCGAAGCTCTTGGCCGGCTTGAAAGCGGGAATGT
>CAMWJM010000009.1 GCA_947174575.1 uncultured Alistipes sp.
CGGTTATCATGCGTTGGCGGCCCGCTATGGCGTGGCGCTGGCGGGCGGCGATACGACCCGCTCGGAGAGCGGCATCGCGATCAACGTGACGGCGATCGGCCGGGCCGAAGATCGGCATCTGAAGCGCCGCAGCGCCGCCGAAGCGGGCGATGTACTCTATGCGACGGGGCCGCTGGGGGCCTCGGGAGCGGGGCTGCTCGACATTCTGGCCGGGCGCTACGATACGCCGCTGGCGGCTGTGCACCGCAATCCCAAGCCCCGGGTGGCGGAGGGCTGCTGGCTGGGCGCACGCGCGGAAGTGCATGCGATGATGGATCTTTCGGACGGGCTGGCGTCGGACGTGCGCCATATCATGGAGCGCTCGGGTGTGGGTGCTGTGCTCGATCTGGAGCGGATACCGGTGGCGGCGGGGGCCGATCTGCAGACGGCGGCGTGCGGCGGCGAGGACTACGAACTGCTGTTCTCGTCGTCGCCGACCGAAGCGGCGCAGCTCGAAGCCGACTATCGGGCCGCTTTCGGCGAACCGCTGTACGCCGTGGGGCGGATCGTCGAGGGCGACGGCTTGGCGTGGCTGCGCGAGGGTGTGGAAATCCGGTTCGACTGGCGCGGATTCGAACACTATTGAAAAATTCGTTCGGGCGGAAAAGTACCGTGCGACTGCAGCGGTAGGGCGAATCGACGTCGGCGAATCGACGTCGGTGAAGCGGCCTTCAGGCCTGCCGAAATTTGCCCGGGTTAATCTTCGTCTATGATGTATACGTGCTCGTCGGGGCGTTGCATGCGGAAGTGTTCGCGGGCGTACTCTTCGAGGTATTCGTCGTAGCGGAGTCGTTCAAGCAGCGTGCTGTCGGCCTCGATCTTGGCTCGGAAGAACTCTTTTTCGCGCTGCAGGGCGTTGATCTGACGCTTGATCTTCACGGCATGCACGGTGTTGCGCCCCACGATGAAGATCGTGAAGGCGATGATGATCGAAGTAGTAACGATCCAGAATTTCTTGCCGGTCTGAAGATCCATGGGAAACGAAAGGGCGCTGCTCTTTGCGGCGACGTTAGGGGATGTTCATGTATTTGTGCGTCTGGAGCGAGATGTGCCAGCGGGGATGCGCCTTGACATACTCGACCACGGCGGGCATGATCCGCTCTGCGACGCTCCATTCGGGCTGCAGAGAGAGCCGGCAGCCGGTGCCGACGCGTGCCGCATTGGTCTCGGCCCACTCGAAATCGTCGGGATGTTCGACGACGACTTTCAGTTCGTCGGCCCGGCCGAACGCTTCGTCGAGCGGCGGGCGCTTGCGTTTGGGCGAGAGGCACACCCAGTCGAACCGCCCGCTGAAAGGGTGCGAACCCGAGGTTTCGAGCAGCACTTCGATGCCTCGTTCGGCGAGTCGGCGGGTCAGGCAGTCGAGCGGGTAGAGCAGCGGCTCGCCGCCGGTGATCACCGCCGTCCGGGCGCCGCAAGCCTCGATGCGGGCCACGATGTTCTCGACCGGCACAGGGGTGAAGAGCGCCGGGTTCCAGGCATATTTCGCATCGCACCAGACACACCCCACGTCGCACCCGCCCAGGCGGATGAAGTAGGCGGCCCGGCCGGTGTGGAATCCTTCGCCCTGAACTGTATAGAAATCCTCGGCCAGAGGCAGCAGACGGCCTCCGTCGAGCATTTCGATATCGGACTGCGACGCCATTATTCGGTGACTACGTAGATGTCCTTGAGGCTGCGGCCCAACTGGTCGTAGTCGAGTCCGTAGCCGACGATGAATTCGTTGCCGATCTCCATGGCGCGGTACTCGATGGGGTAGGACTTGCGGTAGGAGCCGGGCTTGAAAAAGAGCGTGCAGACGGCGATCGAGGCCGGTTTGCGGGCTTCGAGGTCGCGGATCATGTGCTCGATCGACTCGCCCGTGTCCACGATGTCCTCGACCACGATCACGTGGCGCCCCTCGATAGAGCCGTTGAGTCCCAGGAGGCTCTTGACCTGACCGGTCGAAGCTACGCCCTCGTAGGACGAGAGCTTCACGAACGAAAGCTCGTTATTGAATTCGATCTTCTTGATCAGATCGCTCATGAACATGAACGACCCGTTGAGCACGCCGACGAACAACGGGGTCTCCTTGTCGGCGTAATCGTGGTTGATGCGCTGCGCAACGGCGCTGACGGCCTCGTCGATCTTCTCGGCGGGGATCATGATGCGGAACTTTTTGTCGTGAAGCTGGATGATCTCCTTCATGGGGTAGCAAACGGATAGTTTTATAGATGCAAAAATAACGATTTAGACCCAGAAAAGAACGATCCGCGGAAAATAAATTTCATAGAGTGCGTCGGAAATCGGCGACATGCCGCTGTCCGCCACGACGGGCGACGAAAGCGAAACAGGGAATTCGCGGGGGCGATCGTGGTAGGGCCGGCGGCGATCGCGGTGCGGCGGCATAGAATTTTCGGGTGCGGGTGCCCGGAATTCGCCCGATTTGCGCTATCTTTGCGGCGCGGAACCGTGCGGCTCCGCGCGGACGGAGCGAAGAGCCGAACCGAACTCGTTCGGGGGATGCCGAGACGGAAAAATCTGCATGGAATTATGGAAATATTGATTCTCAACGGCCCCAACCTCAATTTGCAGGGGCGGCGGGATGCCGATGTCTACGGTACGCAGACGTTCGACGAGTTGCTGGAGCGGTTGCGGAAAACCTATCCGCAGGTGGCGTTCGGCTACTTCCAGTCGAACGTGGAGGGCGAATTGATCGACGCCCTGCAGCGGGCCGAGGGGCGCTGCGACGGCGTGGTGCTCAATGCGGGCGGCTATACCCACACTTCGGTGGCGCTGCGCGATGCGGTGTCGGCCGTCGCGGTGCCGGTGGTGGAGGTGCACATCTCGTCGATCCTGGCACGCGAGGAGTTCCGCCGGGTGTCGCTGTTGGCGCCGGTGGTCGTGGGGTCGATCATGGGCTTCGGCCTGGAGTCGTATCGGTTGGGCGTGGAAGCGCTGCTGGGACGGCGGAAATAGATTTTTGAACAAAGAGCAATTAGGTTATCGAGTAGTTAGGTTATTATGAATCGGATGAAAAAAACGAAGATCGTGGCCACGATGTCGGATCTGCGCTGCACCGAGGAGTTCGTGCGCGCTTTGGTCGACGCGGGCATGGATGTGGTGCGCATCAATTCGGCGCATGTCACTTTGGAGGGCGCCACGCGCATCGTGGAGACGGTGCACCGGGTCGACCCGGCCATTCCGGTGATGATCGACACCAAAGGCCCCGAAATCAGGGTCACGACCCTCGCGCCGGACTGCGGCGAGCGGATCGAGTACAAGGCGGGCGAGCGGGTGGCGGTGCGCGGCTCGGACGGCTCGGATTTTACGACGCGCGAGGTGGTTTATATGAATGTGCCGGGCATCGTGGCCGACATTCCCGAGGGCGCGCGGATGCTCATCGCCGACGGCGAAGTGGAGCTGCGCGTGGTGGAGAAGCGCGACACAGAGTTGATCTGCGAATTCGCGGGCGACGGCGCGCTGCGCTCGCGCAAGAGCGTGAATGTGCCGGGCGTGTCGATCGATCTGCCGTCGGTGACCGAGAAAGACCGCCGGTTCATCGAGTGGGCGATCGCCCACGACGTGGATTTCATCGCCCACTCGTTCGTGCGCAGCGTACGCGATCTGGAGGCGGTGCAGGCGATCCTCGATATACACGGCAGCCCGATCAAGATCGTTTCGAAGATCGAGAACCAGGAGGGGCTGGACAATATCGACCAGATCATCGAGGCGTCGTACGGCATCATGGTGGCGCGCGGCGACCTGGGGGTGGAGCTGCCCGCAGAGGCGATCCCCAACACGCAGCGCCGCATCGTGGAGAAGTGCATCGCGGCCAAGCGTCCGGTGATCATCGCCACGCAGATGCTCTATTCGATGGTGCATAGCCCGCGGCCTACGCGTGCCGAGGTGAGCGACGTGGCCAGCGCGATTTACGAGCGGGTCGACGCCGTGATGTTGAGCGACGAAACGGCCGTGGGCGACTACCCGGCCGAAGCGGTGGCGACGATGGCCCGCATCGCGCGGGAGATCGAGCGCGACGAGACCCATTTCAAACCCATGATCGACATCAACATGGTGTCGGTGAACCACGAAATCACGGCTCAGCTGGCCCGTTCGGCCGTGCGGGCGTCGACCAACCTGCCGATCCGCTATGTGGTGCTCGACACCAAGACGGGGCGCACGGGCCGCTATCTGGCGGCGTTCCGCGGTCGCAATACCGTCGTGGCTGTCTGCTACCAGTTGCATGCGCAGCGGATTCTGGCGCTTTCGTACGGCGTGGTGCCGATCCTGCGCAAACAGGAGCTGTGCGATCGCTACCACTTCCTGGTCGATGCCATGGAGGTGATCGAGCAGAGCGACCGTCTGGCGGAGAGCGATCTGCTGGCGATCGTGGGCGGCAGCTTCGGGCCGGACGGCGGAGCTTCGTATGTGGAGATCGCCGACGTGAAACGCATCCGCGAGCGCAACGAACAGGGACGCAACAGCTGACCGGGGTGTGGCGGGCGAGCTGAAAGATAAGGTGACGCGCGGCGTGGCGTGGTCGATCGGCGAGAAGATCGGCACGATGCTCCTGCAAATGGGAGTGTCGATCGTGGTGCTGCGTCTGTTGATGCCGGAGGATTTCGGCGTCGTGGCGGTGCTGACGGCTTTCGCCGCGTTCGCGTTAGTGGTGGTGGACAGCGGTTTTTCGCAGACGCTGATCCGCAAGGCCGACCCCACGGCCGAGGAGTACAAGGCGGTGTTCCTGTTCAATCTGGGCGTGTCGGCGGCGCTCTATGTGCTGCTCGTGGCGCTGGCCCCCGTGGCTGCGCGCTATTATGACATGCCGGTCATCGCGCAGATCGCGCCGGTCTTTTTTCTGCTGGTGCCGGTCAATGCACTGTGCGTCATTCAGAATACGATTTTCACGCGCCGGTTCCGTTTCGCGCTGCTCTCGAAAGCGACGTTTCTGTCATCGCTGGCGAGCGGCTGCGCGGCTGTGGCGCTGGCGCTGGCCGGGTGCGGCGTGTGGAGTTTGGTGGCGCAACGGGTGCTGCAGATGGGGGTGCGGGCCGCGCTGCTGTGGCGGGCGAGCGACTGGCGGCCCCGGGCGGCGACGAAGTGGAATGCCGCGGCGCTGCGGGCGATGATGCCCTACAGTTTCAGCTTGCTGGCGACGGATCTCATCTCGTCGGTCTACAACAAGGTGCCGCAGCTTTTCATCGGCAAGCTCCATGCGGCCGATACGTTGGGATTCTTCGACCAAGCGCTCAAACTCAAGGATTTGCCGGTCGCGTCGACCATGACCGCCGTGCAGGGCGTGACGTTTCCGGCGCTCTCGAAGATCGCCTCCGACGAACGCAAGTTCGCCGAGAGCTATCGCCAGGTGGCGATGGTGGTGGCCTATGCGCTGTTTCCGATGATGCTGGGCCTTTCGGCCGTGGCGCACGACATGTTCGAAGTGCTGCTGGGCGAGAAGTGGATGCCCACGGTGCCCTATTTCGAGGCGATCTGCCTGACGGGGCTGTTCTATCCCGTGGCGATGGTGGCCTACAACGTGATGAAGGTCAAGTGCGAAGGGCCGACGATCGTGCGGCTGGAGGTGGCGAAAAAGATCGTGATGACGGCGATTCTGGCGGTGACGATCCCCCGCAGCGTGCAGGCGGTGGTGTGGGGACTGGTGCTCTTCTCGGCCTGCGAAATGGCGGTCAACGTGTGGGCGACGCTTCGCTGCACGGCCCTCACGGCCCGGCGGCTGGTGCGTACGCTGCTGCCTGTGGCGCTTGCGGCCGGGACAATGTATGCGGCGGTGCGGGCTACGGCGCTGGTGTTGCCCGGCGATGCGCTGCTGCGGTTGGCGGCGGAAATAGGGGTCGGTGTGGCGGTCTATGCGGCGCTGTCGGCACTGTTCCGTTTAGAGGCGTTCGGCAAAGTCGTGGCGATCGTGCGCCGACGGTGAGCATGCCGAAAACCGGGCGTCGGCAGGAAAGCGACCATAAAAAAATATATAGAGGGAGAACTTGTCGGTTCTCCCTCTGTTTGTGTGTCGCACCGGTCGGCGCGGAGACTCGCGGCGAATCCGCTCGCCGATTATTCGTAGACTTTGGGCGCGACGATGCCCCGCAAAACGACCAGCGCGTTGAGCGCCAGCGCCTCCAGCTCGTTTTCGCCGGGATAGACGGTGATGGGCGCGATGAACGAACACCGCCGGCGGATGGCTTCGACGATCGGTTCGTTGTAGGCGATGCCGCCCGTGAGCAGGATGCCGTCGACCTCGCCGGCCAAGGCTGCGGCCATGGCGCCGATCTGTTTGGAGATGTTGTAGCACATGGCGTCGAGTACCTTGCGGGCACGCTGGTCGCCCTGCTCGATGCGTTCCATGACCTGAATGACCGAATTGGTGCCCAGCAATGCGACCAAACCGCCCTTGCTCGAAACGAACTTAAGCAACTCTTCTTTGGTATATTGTCCAGAAAAACATGTCTTTATCAACTCGGCCGACGGGATGTTGCCGGCCCGGTCGGGTGCGAACGGCCCGTCGCCGTCGAGGGCGTTGTTGACGTCGACGATACGGCCCCGGCAATGCGCCGCGACGGAGATGCCGCCGCCCATATGGGCGACGATCAGGTTCGATCGTTCGTAGATTTTTCCCGCTTTCTCGCAGTGCAGCCGTGCTATGGCTTTCTGGTTGAGGGCATGGAAGATCGGCTTGCGCGGACACATGGGCATGCCGGTGATGCGGGCCACATCGTCCATCTCGTCGACTACGGGCGGGTCGGCGATGTAGGCTTTGACCTTGGCCATGTGGGCGATCTGCGCGGCGAGCAGCCCTCCGAGGTTGCAGGCGTGGCGCATCTGGGCGTGACGCAGGTCGTAGCGCATGCGCGAATTGACCTCGTAGACGCCTGCCGTGACAGGGTGGATGAGGCCCCCGCGGCCGATGACGACCGACAGTTCGCCGATGTCGAACCCGTTGTCGCGGAGCATGGAGAGGATCAACCCGCGGCGCCAGTCGAGCTGGTCGATGACGTCGGCGAAGCGCGACACCTCCTCGGTGGAGTGCCGCAGGGTGGATTCCAACAAAGGCCGCTCCTCCTCGTAGAGGGCGACTTTCGTGGAGGTGGAGCCGGGATTTATAGCCAGAATCTTATAGCTCATAAAAAGGTCTCGGTTCGGTTTGGGGCGGATGCCGGATCGGGGTGCAGCCCAGCGCGTGGTGTGCGCCGTCGCAGCCGCCGGCAGGTCTCCGCCTTGCGCCCGCTCTTCGAAAGGGCGGGCGCGGCGAAGTCCGGGGTTGTCGTTTTATTTCGCAGCCAGGCAGGCCAGGGCGATGGAGTAGAGTTTGGTCTTGCTGCTGTCGCCGCGCGAGGTAAGCACGCACGGCACCTTGGTGCCCATGACCATGGCGGCCAGTTCGCCGCCGCAGAGGTGCGTGGTCGACTTGAAGAAGACGTTGGCCGACTCCAGGTTGGGGAAGAGCAGGCAGTCGGGATCGCCGGCGACCGACGAACCTTTGACTTTCTTGTGCTCGGCGACCTCCTTGAACAGGGCGACATCGAGCGACAGCGGGCCGTCGACGATGACGTCGCCCAGCTGTCCGCGGTCGGCCATCTTGGCCAGCAACGCTCCCTCGGTCGACGAGATTACGTTGGGCAGCAGCTGCTCGGAAGGAGCGATGCAGGCGATCTTCGGGGTCTTGATGCCCAGCAGGTTGGCCGTCTGCGCGAGGTAGCCGATCTGCTTCATCTTCTGCTTGAAGTCGGGCAGCGGAATCACGGCCACGTCGGACATCACGAGCAGCTTGTGGTAGCAGGGCATCTCCGAAATGGTGACGTGGCTCAACACGCCCTTGGGCGGAAAGAGACCGGCGTCTTTGTTGAGGATGCCGCGCATGTACTTGTCGGTCGAAACCAGACCTTTCATCAGCACGTCGGCATTGCCGGCCACGACGGCGGCCACGGCCTGCTGCACGCACTTGACGTCGGACTTCTCGTCGACGATGTTGAACGCCTTGATGTCGATGCCCGACTCCCGGCATACCTGCTCGATGACGGCCTTTTCGCCGTAGAGCGTCGGCTCGACCAAGCCCTCCTTATAGGCCTCGTAGACGGCCTCCAAAGTGTGCGAATCCTGTCCGTAAGCCACGGCCAGACGCTTTTTGCCTTTCTTTCTCGCCTCTTCGACGATTTCGGTAAGATGTTGGATCATGTTCTTTATTTTTTTGAGTCTCAATTTTTTTGTTTGTACTTCCGCAAGGTTTTTTTCTTGCCGCTTTTTGTTCCGGCAAAAAGCGGCGTAAAAACCTCTCCTTCCGTCTGTCTTCGCCTGCTGCAGAGCGTCTAACGCTGCTCCGGGCGCCTTTTCGCGGGTTTGCGAGCAAACCGGCCCCTCCGCCGACGCTTTTAGCCGCTCTTACGCTGACGGCTCCGACAGCGGTGCGGATGTTTATTTCCGACTTTGTCCTTTATTTCACTAAATTGTACGTGTCCGTGGCGATGACCAACTCTTCGTTGGTGGCTACCACGGCGATCTTGACCTTGGAGTCGGCGGCCGACAGGATTTTGTCGACGCCCCTGGCCCCGGCGTTGGCGTTGCGGTCGAACTTGACGCCCATGAACTCCAGCCCCGAGCATACCGATTCGCGCATCTCGCACGAGTTTTCGCCCACGCCGCCCGTGAAGACGATCAGGTCGACGCCGCCCATCTCGGCTGCGTACTGCCCGATGAACTTCTTGATGCGTCCGTAGTACATGTCGCGGGCCAGAATGGCGCGGGGGTTGCCCTCGTTGTAGGCCTTGTCGATGTCGCGCATGTCGCTCGAAATGCCCGTCAGACCCAGCACGCCCCGGCGTTGGCGTTGCGGTCGAACTTGACGCCCATGAACTCCAGCCCCGAGCATACCGATTCGCGCATCTCGCACGAGTTTTCGCCCACGCCGCCCGTGAAGACGATCAGGTCGACGCCGCCCATCTCGGCTGCGTACTGCCCGATGAACTTCTTGATGCGTCCGTAGTACATGTCGCGGGCCAGAATGGCGCGGGGGTTGCCCTCGTTGTAGGCCTTGTCGATGTCGCGCATGTCGCTCGAAATGCCCGTCAGACCCAGCACGCCCGACTTCTTGTTCATCAGGGTGTCCAGCTCGGCGAAGCTCATGCCCTCCTTGTCGCCGATGAAGGTGATGGCGCTGGCGTCGACCTGGCCGCAGCGGGTGCCCATGACCAGACCGTCGAGGGGCGAGAAGCCCATGGAAGTGTCATACGACTTGCCATTCAGCACGGCCGTCACCGAACCGCCGTTGCCGATGTGGCAGGTGATGATCTTCGAACGGTCGAAATCGAGGCCGGCGAGCTTGGCGCCCTCGCGGGCCACGAACTTGTGGCTCGTGCCGTGGAAGCCGTATTTGCGGACGCGGTATTTCTCGTAGTATTCGTAGGGCAGGGCGAACATGTAGTTGACCGCCGGAATCGTCTGGTGGAACGAAGTGTCGAAGACCGTGACCTGCGGCACGCCGGGCAGCACCTGGTCGATGGCGCGGATGCCTTCGAGGCTGGCGGGGTTGTGCAGGGGCGCGATCTGGCAGAGCGAACGGATCTTTTCTTTCGTGTCGTCGTTCACCAGGCAGCTTTGGGGGAAGAACTCGCCGCCGTGGGCCACGCGGTGACCGACGGCCTTCACCTCGTCGAGCGATCGGATGACGCCGTGGACGGGGTGGGTGAGCGCCTCCATGACCAGCTCGATGCCGGTGGTGTGGTCGGGGATGGGACGGTGCAGCTCGAACGGCTCCTTGCCGACGGGTTTGTGCGTGAGGTCGCCCTCGGCCAGGCCGATGCGCTCGACCAGACCCTTGGCGAGCAACTTGCTGGATGCGGACTCCATGTCGATGACCTGGTATTTGATCGACGACGATCCGCAATTGAGTACCAAGATAACCATATGTGCTGAAAATATAAGTTGATAGAATCTGAATGCGGCGAATTATAACATAAATATAGGCGTATTTTTACGAATATGCAAATTTATGGAAATAATAGTGACGATCCGGTCGAATTTTTACCCGAACGGGTGGAAAAATCGTCAAAAGGTTCGATCTTCGTCCGGTTCGTAGCGGTAGCCCACCCCCTTGACGGTGGTGATGCGCTGCCCGCCGATCTTTTGGCGCAGCTTGCGGATGTGCACGTCGATCGTGCGGTCGCCCACCACGACCTCCGCCCCCCAGATGCGGGCATAGATCTCCTCGCGCGGGATCAGCTTGCCGGGCGCCGAGCAGAGCAGTTCGAGCAAGGCGAACTCCTTGCGCGGCAGGGCGATTTCGCGGTCGTCGACCCGCACCGTGTAGCGCTCGCGGTCGATCGAAAGGCCTGCGGCCGGAGCCTCGGCGTTGTCGTCGATGCGCTTGAGAATGGCCTTGACCCGGCTCACCAACAGCTTCATGCGGATGGGCTTGACCAGATAGTCGTCGGCCCCGATGTCGAAGCCCGTGAGCTGCTGCTCCTCCTCGCCCAGGGCGGAGAGGAAGACTACCACGGTATCTTTGAGCCGCGGATCGCGCCGAATGGCGCGGCAGGTCTCGGCGCCGTCCATGACGGGCATCATGCGGTCGAGCAGGATGAGGTGGGGGCGGCAGGCGGCGGCCGTCGCGAGCGCCTGGGCGCCGTCGCAGGCCGTGAATACCTCGTAGCCCTCCTTGAGGAGGTTGTAGCGGACGAACTCCAGGATGTCGGGTTCGTCGTCGACCAGCAGGATGCGGTGGCTCATGGAAAGAGTGGCGTTTTCGGTTTCAGGCGAAGATACGAATTTTCCGCGGAAATCGTTCGCGGACATGGGAAAAATGGTTATATTTGCGGGATTCATACACATACCTGTCACGGGTAACTCCTAATTCGCTATCGAGATGGCTACTGAACAATCGACCCTCCCTGCTCCCGAGGAGCAGGTCAGCCTCGGGGCTGAAGCTGAACGGACTGCGTCCGCCGCATCGGAAGAATCCGTTGCCGACGCTGCCGCCGAACCCACTCCCGCACCTGCGCGCGCCAAGCGTCCGCGCATCCGCACGGAAGCGTCCGAGGCGGTAGAGGCCGAAGCGGAACCGACGGGTGCGGAGGTGGATTTCTCGGAGGAGGAGGCCGCGCTCGCCGCGCGCGATGCGGGGCTGGAGATCGAGGGCGAAACGGCCGAGGAGAGCGAAGCCGGCGAGGCTGCCGGAGCACCGCAGGAGGAGTTGTTCGCCGCGCAGAACAAGGAGGAGTTGCTGACCGAGTTCGCGCGTATGCTCGCCGAGCGGCCCGTGCAGACGATCCGCCGCGAGGTGGAGGCGCTGAAGATCGCCTTTTACCGCATGCGCCGCAGCGAGGTCGAGACGGCCCGGCGCGAGTTTCTGGCGCAGGGCGGTGCCGAGGAGGCGTTCGTGCCGGCGGTGGACGACGCCGAAACCAGGCTCAAGGAGCTGTTCAAGGAGTATCGACGGCGGCGCGATGAGTTCATCGCCGGTGCGGAAGCCGAGAAAGAGAAGAATCTGCAGATCAAGCAGGGGATCATCGAGGAGCTGAAAGAGCTGGTTTCGTCGGACGAGACGCTCAACCACACGTTCACCAAGTTCCGCGAGCTGCAGGCCCGCTGGAAAGAGACCGGCCCGGTGCCGCAACTCGCCGTGAAGGATTTGTGGGAGAACTACAACCTGCAGGTGGAGCACTTCTACGACTTCATCAAGATCAACAAGGAGTTGCGCGACCTCGACCTGAAGAAAAATTATGAACGCAAGACAGCGCTCTGCGAAGCGGCCGAAGCGCTGGACGGGGAGCCGTCGATCGTGGAGGCGTTCCGCAAGTTGCAGAAGCTGCACGACGAGTGGCGCGAAACGGGGCCTGTGGCCAACGAATATAAAGAGGTGTTGTGGGAGCGTTTCAAGGAGGCGTCGACCCGCATCAACAAACGTCATCAGGAGCATTTCGAAGCGCTCAAGGCCGAGCAGGTGAAGAATCTGGAGCTGAAGAGCGAGCTTTGCGCGGCGACCGAGGAGCTGGCCCGGCGTCCGCTCGCCTCCCGCAAGGAGTGGAATCGCGCGAGCGAACGGCTGCTGGAGATTCAGAAGAGCTGGAAAAGCATCGGATTCGCCCCCAAGAAAGAGAACAACCGTATCTACGAACGCTTCCGCGCGGCGTGCGACGAGTTTTTCGAGCAGAAGCGTCGCTTCTACGAGGGCTTCAAGGCCGAGATGGATCGCAACCTGCAGCTCAAGATCGAGTTGTGCGAAGCGGCCGAGGCGTTGTCCGGCAGCGAGGAGTGGAAGAAAACGACTGATGAACTGATCGCCTTGCAGGCCCGCTGGAAAGAGATCGGTGCCGTGTCGCGCCGCCATGCCGATGCGGTGTGGAAACGGTTCCGGGCCGCATGCGATGCTTTCTTCGAGCGCAAGAGCGCTCGTTTTGCGGCGGAGAACGACGAATACGAGGCGAACTTGCAGAAAAAATCGGCGCTGCTCGACGAAATGGCGGCGGCCGACGTCGCGGCGGGCGGCTACGAGATGATCCGCGAGTTCCAGTGCCGCTGGGGCGAGATCGGTTTCGTGCCCATCAAGCAGAAAGAGGCGATCCAGAAGCGTTACAAAGAGATCGTCGACAAACTCTTCGCCGCTCTGCGGGGTTCGGAGCGCGACCGCTCGATGAGCCGCTTCCGCGAGAAAGTTTCGACGCTCAAGGCTTCGGGCGGGAAACGGCTGCTCTCCGAGCGCGAGCGGCTCTGCAACCGCGTCCGCCAGTTGGAGCAGGAGGCGGCCCAGTTGGAGAACAACATCGGGTTCTTCGCCCGCTCGAAAGGGGCCGAAGCCCTGATCGCCGATGTGAAGTCGAAGATCGGGCGTCTGCGCGAGGAAATCGCCGCGACAGTTGAAAAGG